>VAZF01000064.1 GCA_005888425.1 Alphaproteobacteria bacterium | reverse complement strand
CTTTATCAAAGCCAATGGTTCGGCCGGGCAGATGTCCGGCCGAACGCGTTTTGAGCCTCGCGTTACCTCGTCGAAATTAAGCGGCGGCGGCTCCGAGCACGCGGCCGCCGAAGACCTGCGCGAACGCCCTGGCCTCGGCCTCGACGATAAACTCGACGCGAAAGACTTTCCTGCCGCCGATCGAGGTGGAGCGAAACGCGCCTGGCTCGCAGCGTTGATGGTCGAGCCACGTCCGCATCTGACTCATTCGGGAGGTCAAGTCACCGTCGATGGGGATCTCGACAATGTACAGCATGAGCGTGACTCCGCTTGGGAAGAGCGGAATTCTACTCTAGCGCACCTCATAGGCGGCGAACATCGCTTTATTGTAATCAGCAGGTAACAGCAGGCCCTTTGGTCTGATTCCTCTTTGCGGTGTTGCGCTGCTGCAATAAAGCGACGAGAGCGAGGATTACGCGGCGGCCTTCCGGTTAGCTGCGAGCCGCGCATCGACGAGAGCGACTGTGCGATCGACGATCTCGTTGCGCATGCCGTATTGCGCGCCGATCAGCTGCACCAGACGATCGGTGCGCTCGATGTTCGGCACGCCGTTGTTGAGCGCCCGCGCCGCCGAAGACGGCCGCACGAGATCGTTCGCCGCTGCAGCATATTTCTCGAAGGGCACGAGGTCGTTCGGCGACGCACCGAGCCTCTCGCAGACGCCGCACACCCAATTGTAGACCGCGCGCGAGGTCTCGATGTCGCGGTGGACGGCGTCCTTGATATCGACGGCGCCGTCCTCTGTGACGCAGCGGTAATTGCCGGTCAGCAGCATCGCCCATTTTGCGAGCGGCACAAAAATCGAGTCGTGCACCCGCAGCTTGACCGGCAACTCCAACGGGCCGTCGCCAGCGTCGTAGCGGGCCGCGTCGACGTCCTTTTCCAGCTGGCGCAGAATCGCCGTGTGCTGGTCGCTGGCGAAGCGCGCGACCTTGAAGTTGGTCGGCAAGGTCACGAGCAGAAAATTGATCTTCTCGCCGGGCGGGCGGATCGCCTGCGGGTCAGGGCTGCACAGCGTCAGCGCGCCGGGCTCGAAATTGTCCCACACGCTCGCATCGGTGAAGGCGGGCTTCAGCGCATCCGTGTTCAAGCCGGGGATGCGCTTCAGATACGGCAAGGGCGGCATGTTCATGATCGACATCGTCGGCTTCCGGCTCTTCGCGACGGCATCGAGTAGCTCGCGCACCCCAGGCGAGCGGTATTGCGGCTCCTGCATCGCGAGCGCGACGAGATCGTAATCGGACGGCTTGACGTCGCCAGGGCCGGCGGCTGACAGCTTGCCGGGCAAATTGCGCGAGTTGAGCTCGGTGGGCTCGTTGCGGCCGCGGATCGGCAAGCGGACCCGGGCGCCCTCGCTGTTAAAGGCTTCGACCTCGGCGGGGAGGCAGACCATCGTGATCTTATGGCCGCCGAACAGCAGCTTTGTCGCCAGGAGCGAGCCGTAGGAAGCGCCCAGAATCAGCACGTTGTAAGCCATAAAACCTCCTCCTCCGCCGGATCGGGGGCCGGCGCGCCGCGACCTTATGCGGGCCGGACGATGCCGGATGGCGCAGCCCGGAGCAAGCGCCAAAGCCCGAGTTAAGACCCGGCGTTTTCGCCAGCAAGGATGGCCGGCAATCCGTCGCGATAGCTCGGGTAGCGGAGCCGAACGCCGAGCTCCTGTTTGATCAGCGCATTCGAGACGCGCTTATTGTCGGCATAGAAGCTGCGAGCCATTGGAGACAGCTCGGCGGTCTCGAACGGCACGAGCGGCGGCGCTGGAAGACCGAGCAGCCCGGCGGCATGGGCGATGACATCCGCGGGGCTGGCCGGCGCGTCATCGCAGACATTGTAGACCGCGCCGGGCCGCCGCCGGGCGATCGAGGCGCGCAGCACGGTGGCGAGGTCATCGACATGGATGCGCGAGAAGACCTGCCCCGATCGCTGCATAGGCGGAGCCAGGCGGTCTCGGCGGCAACGCGCCGTGTGCCGCGCTCGCCGGTCGGGCGCGATTCCGAAGTCTCGTCGACCCACTCGCCGCCGCGGTCGCCGTAGACGCCGGTCGTCGAGAGATAGCCGAGCCAGGCAAGGCCCGGGATCGCGGCGATGTCGTCGCGATGACGGTCGAACACCGGGTCACCTGAATCGTCCGGCGGCACCGAGACGAGAACGTGCGTAATGCCGGCGAAGGCGGTTGGATCGAGCGGGTGATCGCGATCGAACCGCAACCGACGGATATGCCGATCTGCCGGCAGCGGGCCATCCGGCTCGCCGCGGCTGGTGCCGGTGAGATGCCACTCCGGGTCGAGCTGGCGCGCCAAGGCCCGGGCGCTGTAGCCGAAGCCGAAGCACAAGAGATGACCGCTCACGGCGCTCGTTTCTCCGCCGCCACTGCGGGAGCGTGGGCCGGCGGCTCGCTTTCGAGATATGGCGCGACGCGGCGCTGGCGGGCCCAGGTCAGAGCGCAAACCGCGACCGAGATCACCGCCCCGATCGCAAGCGGCAGGCGGAGGCCGAAGCGCTCGCTGAGCGAGCCGATCAACAGCGCGCCAAGCGCCGGACCGGCGCGGAAGATCATGCCGTAGAGCGCCATGACCCGGCCGCGCATCTGCGGCTCGACCGAAGCCTGGATCAGGGTCTGCGCGCCAACGCCGGTGATCACCATCGCGGCGCCGGCGACAAAGACAAAGGGCAGCGCGACATAGAACCGGTCGGTCGCGGCAAAGGCGAGGATCGCCAGCGAGATGACCAGCGTGTTGCCGAGAACGACGGAGGTCAGCCCGGTCAGCCCGGGGCGCCGCAGCATCCAGGCGCCGCCGCAAATCGCGCCCAGCCCGACGGTCGAGACCAAGACCGACAGCCCGGCCGCGCCGCGCTGAAATACGTCGTCGGCGAAGCCGGGAAAGAGCTCGACATAGCCGCGCGTCGCGATCGTCGTGATCGTAAACAGCATCAGCATCGGCGCGATGCCGGGATGGCGGCTGACATAGAGGTAGGCTTCGGCCGACGCCTTCAGCACGTTGCGCGGAGCCATGCCCGACATCGCGGCGACGCGGCGCAGCCGGGTCATCGTCGCGAAGAACCAGACATACGTCGCGGCGTTCAGCGCAAACGCAGCCCCGACGCTGACCTGGGCGATAACGATTCCGGCGATCGCCGGTCCGATAAAGCGCGCCGAGTTGAAGACAATCGAGTTGATCGCCAATGCCGAAGGCAGCGCCGGCCGATCGACGAGGTTCGAGATCAACGCCATGCGCGAGGGCTGGGCGAAGGAATTGGTGATGCCGAGCAACAGCGTCAGCGCGAGCAGCCATTCGATCGTGATGGCGTCGGTATAGACCAGAATGGCCAACAGGCTCGCCTGCACGCCGCCGATGATTTGCGTCGCGCGGATGACGCCGACCTGATTGCGACGATCGGCCAGGACGCCAGCCAGCGGGCTCAGAAACACGACCGGGAAGAACTCCGCCATCGACATGATGCCGAGCCAGGCGCCCGAATGCGTCAAGGTCCAGGCGAGCCACCCGACCGAGACGCGCTGCAGCCAGGTGCCGATCAGGCCGACGGCGTTGCCGCTGACATAGATGCGGTAGTTGCGGTGCGCAAAGGCCGGGGCGACATTGCCGAACCAGCTGGCGAGATGAAGGCGGTCGGAGGCCAAAAGCGGCAGAATCCCGATTATGCGGCGGATGCCGCATTATGGAGGCAATCGCCGCGCGCGCCCAATATCGCGGCACTGGGGAGGATGGATGGAATGCAGAGATCGATGCCGAGCATGCCGGAAACCCTGAGCTATTCGGTCGTCGCGGCAGTTGCCGTTACGATCATTGCCGCCCTGTTCACCGCGGCGACCGGGCCGCGTGACCTGGTCTCGGCCGTGCTGGTGCTGGCGATCGCCGGCGGCATCTACTGGCTGATCGGCCGCCATCCGGCGACGATCGTGACCGCGAAGCAGGCCGCCGCGGCCGGAGCGACCCTCCTGGCGGTGTGCACCCTCGCCGACCTCGCCGCCGGATACCCCTACCAGGGCATCCTGTTTCTGCTCGGCGCCGCCGCGCTCGCGGTCGCCTTTGTGCTGTTGCAGCAGGGGACGGTCCCCGTTGAAGTGCGCTTTGGGACGATGAGCGCCTTTAACGCGTCGCCCGGCGTGACGCAGCTGCGGATGCTCGAGGAATTGCGCGACGCCGGCATCCTGACCGCCGAAGAATTTGCCGCCAAGCGGATGCTGATCCTGCCGTGAAGCGGATGAAAAGCTGATCAGAAATCGAGGTCGGGGTAGTGTTTCGGCGGCGCGACGCCGGGCACGTGATCGGACAGGATCTGGCGGAAGCTCGGCCGCGACTTGATGCGGGCATACCATTCCTTGGCGGGCTCGTGCGCATCCCAGGGCACATCGCCCAGATAATCGAGGCTCGAGAGATGCGCCGCCGCGGTGATGTCGGCCGCGGAGAAATGGTCGCCCGCAAGCCAGCGCCGCCGCTCGACGAGATAGCCGATGTAATCGAGATGCGCCGGCAGATTGGCATGGCCGGCGCGGATCGCCTGCGAGTTCGGCTGGCTGTAGCCCTGGTAGCGCCGCATCATCTTTTCGCCAAGCAGGTTCTCGGTGACCTCAAGGTTCATCTTTGTGTCGAACCAGGCGCAGAGCCGGCGAACCTCGGCGCGGTCGACGGGGTTGATGCCGATCAGGATCTTCTCGCGGTAGACCTCGTCGAGATACTCGACAATTGCATCGGTGCCGGCGAGGACGGTGCCGTCGGGCTCGATCAGCACGGGCACATCGCCCGCCGGGTTGAGGGCGAGAAACTCCGCTCGCCGCTCCCAGACCTTTTCGAGCTTTAGCGTGAAATCGAGGTTCTTCTCGGCCAGGACGAGGCGCACCTTGCGCGCGAAGGGCGACAAGGTGAGGTGATAGAGCACTCGCATTCGGAAATTCTATCCTCGCGGGCGGCGGCTGAACATGGCCGGGCTATGCAGCCCGCAAAGACCTAGGGACGCCGCCCCCAAGTGAAGATCGAGGTCAGCGCGTAATTCAACAAGGCGCCGATCGCCGCGCCGGCGATTCCCGCCAGGAGCCACCTGCCGGTCAAATCAAAGACGTCGCGAGCAACGGCGACGTTGGTCAAGGCGCCGAGACCGCAGAGCAGCATGAAGGAAGCGAGGCCGCGTACCGCCTGCCAGCCGACGAGGCGGCAATCGCGGTAGGTCAGCATATTGTTCAGAAAGAAGTTCGAGACCATCGCGATGGCGGTCGCGATCGACTCGCCAAGGGTGAAGTCCGCGCCGGCGAACAGCGCGAGGCGCAGCACCGCCAGATTGAGGAAGATGCCGCTCAACCCGACAACAAAGAAAAGCAGCATGCGATACGAGACGTAGCGGTGGGTCAGCTTCTCGGCGAGAAGCAGCAGGTATTCGACGCCGGTAAACGCATCGAGCTTGCTCGCGCCGCGGCTTCGGGCCCGAAAGCGGTAGGGCAGTTCGACGATACGCAACGGCCGCATCGCGGACGCGAGAATGTCGATCAGGATCTTTGTGCCAATCCCCGAGAGGCGTGGCGCAACCTCGTCGACAAGCGCGCGGCGCAGCATGAAAAAACCGCTGACCGAGTCGGCGACATCGGCCTCGATCAGGCGCCGCGCGAGGCGGGCGCCGTAAACGCTGAGCCGCTTGCGCCGGTCGGACGACAACCCTTCCGGGCTGCCGGTTTCGACATAGCGGCTGGCGATGACGACATCGGCGGCATCTTCCTTGAGCGCATTATGCATGCGCGGCAGCAGGGTTTCATCGTGCTGCAGGTCGCCGTCGATGACCGCGACGAACGGCGCCGAGGTCGCCAGCATGCCTTCGATGCAGGCCGAGCTCAGCCCCCGTCGTCCGATGCGCCGGATGCAGCGGATGCGCGGGTCGCGCTCGCCGAGCGCGCGGATGTGCTCGGCGGTGCCGTCGGGCGAATCGTCATCGACAAACACGACCTCCCAGGCGATGCCGCGCAGGGTGCGGTCGAGGCGGCCGACCAGGAGATCGACATTGTCGCGTTCGTTGAAAGTGGGCACGACAACGCACAATTCCGGCCCTTTCTGACCGGACAGATCGGCCGCGCCGGTCGCAGCCGGCTCGCGCGTCTCGCGAGGATCGGCGATCGAGGCCATCGGTACTCCCTCGGCGAGAGAACCGGCGTACCGGGAGCCTGTCAAGGCCGCCTCGTCCGGCATGTGGCTCGGGGATTTGGCTGCGGCCCCGCCGTTCGGCAGATAGCATAGGTTGGCATTGATGCCGCCGGGAGCACCAGATGGCCCTCCGCACCGAGCCGTTTCCCAAAAACCATGTCACGGTCGCCGGCAAGCGCATGGCCTATGTCGAGCTGGGCGAGGGTGAGCCCGTGTTTCTGTTCCTGCACGGCAACCCGACCTCGTCCTATCTGTGGCGCAACGTCATGCCGGAAGTTGCCGGGATTGGACGCTGCATCGCGCCGGACCTGATCGGCATGGGCGATTCCGACAAGCTCGACGACCCCGGCCCCCTCACCTACCGCTTCGCAACGCACCGCGATTTCCTGTGGGGCTTTATCGATGCGGTGATCGGGCCCGAGCGGCCGGTCGTTCTCGTCGCCCATGATTGGGGCTCGGCATTGGGTTTCGACTGGGCCAACCAGCATCGCGAGCGGGTCCTGGGCATCGCTTATATGGAGGCGATCGTGCGGCCCTTGAGCTGGGCGGAATGGCCAGAGGCGTCGCGGCGCGTCTTTCAGGGGTTTCGTTCGCCCGCAGGCGAGGAGATGATCCTCGAGCGCAATATCTTCGTCGAACGCGTGCTGCCCGCTTCGATCTTGCGGCAATTGGCGCCGGAGGAGATGGCGGAATACCGCCGGCCGTTCCAGAATCGCGACGACCGCTGGCCGACCCTGGCCTGGCCGCGCGAGATCCCGATCGACGGCGAGCCGGCGGATGTCACGGCGCTTGTCGGCGCCTATGCCGAGTGGAGCGCGCAAAACGAGATCCCGAAGCTGTTCGTCAATGCCGAGCCCGGCGCGATCCTGACTGGGGCGCCGCGCGAGTTCTGCCGAGAGTGGCGTAACCAGACCGAAGTAACCGTCAAGGGCAGCCACTTCATCCAGGAGGATTCCGGGCCCGAGATCGGGCGCGCGATCGCGGACTGGGCCGCAACATTGCCGCGGAGCGCGGCATGAGCCTCGCCGCGCGGCTCGGGGTCGAGCGCGGGGTCATCCTCCATGTCGACGACCTCGCGATGTGCCACGGCGCCAACCGCGCCTTTCTCGAACTCGCCGCCACGGGCGCGGTGACCTGCGGCTCGATCATGGTGCCGTGCCCGTGGTTTCGCGAGATCGCCGACGCCGCTGCAGCCGATCCGGCGCTCGATCTCGGCGTGCATCTGACCTTGACCAGCGAATGGCTGCATTACCGCTGGCGGCCGCTGTCGACGACGAGCCGCGCCTCGGGGCTGATCGACGAGGAGGGCTATCTCTGGCGCGATGTCGCGAGCCTGCGCGCCCATCTCGTGCCGGAAGCGGCGGAGGCGGAATTGCGCGCTCAGATCGAGCATGCGACCACCGCCGGCCTCAACCCGACCCATATCGACGCGCATATGGCGGCGGCGATGCTGCCGGAATTGATCGATCTGCATGTGCGGCTCGCCTTTGATTATGGGCTCGTGCCGGTATTGCCGCGGGTGATCCGCTGGGCGCCAGAACGCGAGAGCTATGCCGCGGCGGTGGCGCGGCTCGATGCGGCCGGGCTGCCGGTCATCGACCATTTCCGCGGCACA
>VAZF01000183.1 GCA_005888425.1 Alphaproteobacteria bacterium | reverse complement strand
AAATCGTCGCGCCACCAATCCGGGTGATTGGCCACGACCTCCGACCGGATCTGGTCGAGCACTGTGTCGGCAATGCCGATCGGCACGACCACCGTCTCGCCGCAGTGGCTGCGCCCCGGCAACAACAGATGACCTGGTTTCCGGCGAAAGAAGGTGACGGTCAGCACCGCCTTTGGGGCGATCCCCAAGACCGCGCCGCTGGCGCCATCGACGCCGCTCGGCATATCGACGGTAACGACCGGTAGACGGACCGCCTCGACCGCGGCGATGACCTCGCGCGCGACGCCCTCGATCGGCCGCGCCAAGCCGGCGCCAAAGATTGCGTCGATGATCAGAGTGGCATCGCCGATCGCCGCGGGCGCCAATGGCTCGACGGGGCCGGTCCAGCGCATGGCGGCGGCCGCGGCATCGCCCTTCAGTTTCTCGCGCGCGCCGACCAGGGCGAGCCGCACCGGCCAGCCGCGCTCCGCCAGCACCCGTGCCGCGACAAAGCCGTCGCCGCCATTATTACCCGGGCCGCACAGCACCAACGTCTTTTGCTTCGGCCAGCGCCGGGAGACTGCATCCGCGACGGCACGCCCGGCATTCTCCATCAGCAGCGTACCCGCAATGCCGCCGGCGATCGTCAGCCGGTCGGCCTGGCCCATCTGTTGTGGCGTCAACAGCGCATGCCGGTTCCAGCTGGCGGAAGGTTCGCTCATTGCCGGCAAGATTTGGGGAGGGCCGCCCGGGCCGCAAAGCCTGTCTCGCCTACGATCCTAGCCCCTCCGCGCTGATCGCCAAGCCGGCCCGAATTATTCCGTCAGCTCGGCACGAGCCCGCCATCGACGTTATAGGACTGGCCGGTGACGTTGCGGGCGCCCGGCGAAGCCAGGAACACCGCCATCGCGGCGATGTCGTCTGGCGTGTTGGCGCGGCGGATCGGGATGCCGGCTTCCTGTTCGGCGAAAAGCTGCTCGACCGTGATGCCGCGCTCGGCCGCGCGCGCGACCGCGTTGCGGGCGCCGAGCTCGGTCCGCGTGACGCCCGGGCAGACGGCATTCACGTTGATGTTGAAGCGGCCGAGCTGCTGCGCCGCCATCTTGGTCAGCGAGATGACCGCTCCCTTGCTCGCGGCATAGGCGGCGTTCGACGCGCCAGCGTAACCGCGACCGCTGATCGACGCGATGTTGATAATGCGACCGCCGCCGCCGTCCGCCTCGAACTGGCGGATCATCTCGCGGGCGGCGCGCTGCAGGCAGAAGAAGACGCCCTTGGCATTAACCCGATGGATGCGGTCCCAATCCGCCTCGGTCAGATCCATGATATCAGCGAAGCGGGTGACGCCGGCGTTGTTGACGATCACGTCGAGCCGGCCGAGCCCGGCGACGGCTTGCGCGATCATGCGATCGATGCTCGCGACATCGCCGCAATCGGCTTCGATCGCGATCGCCCGCCGGCTGTTGCCGACCGTCCGCCCTTCGTTGCAATCGGCCGAGGTGCGCTCGGCGGCGCCCCGGTCGATATCGGCCGCAGCGACCACCGCGCCTTCCGCCGCCATCGCGAGCGCGGTGGCGCGTCCGATGCCGGCCCCCGCGCCAGTGACCAGCACGATTTTATCCTGCAAGAGCGCCATCGCCGTCTCCTAATGCCCTTCGTTAGGCGAGATTGCGTCCGCGCCGCTGCCGCGGCAATGGCACTCTCTTTCGGACAGCGCGGAAGTGCCGCGATTTCCCTGGCAACTAGCTTTGATAAGATGCCATTCAAGAAAAAGCTCGGGACGGAAACGCAATGAAGAGAGGCTGGGCCGCATTTGCCCTGATACTCGCGGGGATGTTCGGACCGGCTGCCGCATTGGCAGATCCAATGCCGATCCGCGTCGGCTGGGTTGTGACCCCCGGTCACTTGGCACCGCTGATCGAGGCGCTCGGCAAACGCGAGCCCGGCGTCTTCAAGCATCTCGGACAGAGCTATGTGCTCCAGACGACGCGCTTTCAGGGCACGACGCCGCAGATCCAGGCCCAGGCGATCGGCGATTTGGACGTCGCCGCGCTCTCGACGGCGGCGCTTGCCTTGGCCATTACGAACGCGAAGCTGGAGGAGCGGGTCGTTGCCGATGTCGTGGCGGACGGCGTCGAAGGATTTTTCACCGAGAACTACGTCGTGGCCGCCGACAGCCCAATCAAAACGATCGAGGACATCAAGGGCAAGCGCATCGCGACCAATGCGATCGGCTCGGCGAGCGACGCGGCGATGCGGACGATGTTTCGGAAGCACGGCATCAAGGACGCCGATTTCACCACGGTCGAGACGAACTTCGCCAACATGCCGGCGATGCTCGACGGCGGCAAAGTCGATTTGATCGGCACCTTGCCGCAGTTCCTGCAGGAGCTGCGCAGCCATCCCAGTAAATATCGCGTCTTGTTCACGGCGAGCGACGCGGTCGGCCCGACCCAGGCCGTTTTGTGGGGGATGCGCGCCGAGACGATCGCGGCGCACCGGCCGGTCTTTGTCGATTTTTTCGAGGATCACATCCGCGCGGTCCGCTGGTTTATCGACCCGAACAATCGCGAGGAGGCACTCGATATTCTGGCCGGTGTGACGAAATTGCCGAAGGAGAGCCTCGGCTTCGCCTTCAGCAAGGATGATTTCTATCATTCACCGGATGCACACCCGGAACTCGACTCGGTGCAGCGGGAGATCGATGAAGCCGTCAAGCTCGGAGTTCTGCCGCAACGGGTCGAGATCCGGCCGAAGCATGTCGATCTGTCGCTGATCGAAGAAGCCAAAAAACGCATCGACGGCAAGTGAACAGGGACCGATGCCGGACGCAGCACATATCGTCATCGATCGGGTCAGCCATGAATACCGGCCGGCACGGCGCCGGCCGGTGCTGGCGCTCGACGATGTGTCGCTGGCGGTCGGGGAGCGGGAATTCCTCGCGCTGCTGGGACCCTCCGGCTGCGGCAAGAGCACCCTCCTCTATCTGGTGGGCGGTTTTCTGCCGGTCGAGCAGGGCGCGATCCGGGTCGAGGGGCGAGCCGTGGACGGGCCGGGTCCCGACCGCGGCATCGTGTTCCAGCATTTTGCGTTGTTCCCGTGGAAGACCGTCATGCAGAACGTGCTCTACGGGCTCGAAAAGAAGGGATTGCCGCGCGAGGAGCGGCTGCGGGTCGCGCGTGAGTTCATCGAACTGGTCGGGCTTGCCGGGTTTGAGGACAGCTATCCGGCGCAGCTCTCGGGCGGCATGAAGCAGCGCGCTGCGATCGCCCGCACGCTGGCGATCGACCCCAGCATCCTGTTGATGGACGAGCCGTTTGGCGCCCTCGACGCCCAGACGCGCAGTCTCATGCAGGCCGAGCTCCTGCGCATCTGGCAGCGCTCGCGCAAAACCGTCATCTTTGTTACTCACGATGTGCAGGAGGCGGTGTTTCTCGCGGAGCGGATCGCGGTCATGTCGGCGCGCCCCGGGCATATCAAGGAAATCGTCGAGGCGCGGTTCGACCGCGCCAATCCCGAATTGTTGCGCAGCCGACAATTTGTCGAGATGGTGGATCACGTCTGGAACCTGGTGCGCGGCGAGGCGATCCTCGCGGAGCGGAGCGGCGCCGCATGACCTCCGAGACCGTACGCGTGACCTCCGGGACCGGCATCGCGAACAGAATCCCGGCGGTGGTGCCACGCTATTTGCCGCTCCTGCTGCTGGCGCTGGGATGGGAGGCGCTGACGCGCACCGGACTTGTCCCGACCTCGGCGCTGCCGCCGCTCGATACGGTGGCGCGCGCCTGGTACGAGCTCGCCTCAAGCGGCGATCTGTGGACGAACGGGGTCGCCTCGATGACCCGCGGCGCTGCCGGGCTCGGGCTGGCGATCGCCGGCGGCAGCCTGATCGGGATCCTGATGGCCTGGTACAAGCCCGTCCGGGCCGCGGTGAACCCGATTGTCCAGTTCTTCTACCCGATGCCGAAATCGGCGCTGATCCCGGTCATGGTGCTGTGGCTCGGTTTTGGAGACGCATCGAAGGTCGTGCTGATCTTTGTCGGATGCCTGCTGCCGGTGACGCTCGCGGCATTCAACGGGGCGCGCGGCACTGATGAGGTGCTGATCTGGTCGGCGCGCAGCCTTGGCGCGAGCCGCGCCCGCGTGTTGTGGGAGATCGTGTTGCCGAGCGCTTTGCCCGAAATGCTGAGCGGCATCCGCACCGCGCTGGCGCTCTCTTTCGTGCTGTTGGTCAGCTCCGAATTGATCGTCGCGCGCCAGGGCTTTGGCTACATGATCGGCTGGCTCGGGGATGGCGGCGCCTATGACGCGATGTTTGCCGTCGTGCTGACAGTGGCGCTCCTCGGCTTTGCCGCCGACCGGCTCTATCTGATGCTGGTGCGGCGCATCCTCGCTTGGCGCGAGTAAGGGCGCGAATGAGCGAAATAGAAACCCGCTTTCTCGCGCCGCCTGCGGCCACCGGCATCCGGCTCGACCTCACCGGCGCGGTCACCCGCCGGGCGGGAGCGATTGTGCCGCTGCTGGCGGTCATAGTCGCTTGGGAAGCCGCCTCGCGCAGCGGGATCGTGACGCCGTTCCTACTGCCGCCGATCTCCGCCGTGTTGGGGCGCGTCTGGGAGGATGCGATATCCGGCGAATTGGCGCTCAATCTGGGGCAGACCCTGTTCCGCTCGCTGGCCGGTTTCGCGATTGCGGGGGCGGGCGGCGTCGCGCTCGGGATCCTGATGGCGCGGCGGCGGTGGGTCCGTTGGTTCTTTGATCCGATCGTGTCGGTCGGCTTTCCGATGCCGAAGATCGCCTTCCTGCCGATCTTTATGTTGTGGCTCGGACTCTACGATGTCTCGAAGATCTCGATGGCTGTGTTCAACGCGATCTTCCCGGTCATCACCGCGACGATCGCGGCGGCGGAGGGGGTGGACCGGCCGCTTCTCTGGTCGGCGCGCAGCCTGGGCGCCAGCGAGCGGCAATTATTGCGCGAGATCATCCTGCCCGCCGCCTTGCCGCAGATCCTGACCGGGCTGCAGGTTGCGCTGCCGATCTCGATGATCGTCATGATCGTGACCGAAATGATGATGGGCGGCCAAGGGCTCGGCGGCGCAATGATCGCCGCCTCACGCTTCGCGGATTCCCCCGGCGTTTTCGCCGGTATCGTCGAGATCGCGGTCGCCGGTCTTTGCCTCGTCAAGGGGATCGCCCTGCTGCGGGGGCGTCTCTTGGCATGGCACCAGGAGACGCAGGAGCCGACCACGGTTTGACCGGCAGCCAGCCCACCTTCTGGTGGCATTCAGCGAATTTCTTTCGCCAATTGCGGAACCCTGCGGGCCCATCCGCCGTTCCGGAACGCCGCTTTGTGGATTAGCCCCGGGACTCCCTGGGCTGTGCGCAGAGCAGAGTGATCGGGCCGCTCTATAAAGAGGCCGGCTGGATGCCGTAAATAATTGATTAAACTGTCCTTGCTGTTAATATCGCGGCTGTTGTTGCGCGGCATGGGGAAACCTGCTGTCGTGCCGCCAAGCACGTTACAAAGCTCAGCACCTTTCGGATCGTAACGCCCGGCCGCCGCCTCGTTCGCGGCGTTCGTCGTATCTACGACCCTGCAGGAGTCGAGCATGGAGCCTACGGCTGACGGTCTCGTCGAGGTCACCTCCGAGAGCCTTCCGAGTGCCCCTTCAATAAACGAGGTTGTCGCGTCCGTAAGCGGGAATGGGCATGCCGCCCCCGCGACTGACGGCGATGCCTTCAACCTGCATCTGCTCCATGCACTGCAGTCGGTGCGTCTCGGCGACTTCTCGGCGCGCCTGCCGGGCGACGCGACCGGCGTGAACGGCAAGATCGCCGACACCTTTAACGAGATCGTCGCTTCCAACCAGCGGATGGCGCAGCAGCTCGAATATGTCGGGCAGGTGGTCGGCCGCGAGGGAAAGACCCGGCAGCGCGTCAAGCTGACCCTGACCGACGGCGCCTGGGGTGAGATGGAGGGCTCGGTCAACACGCTGATCGACGACCTGTTATGGCCGACCAATGCGGTGACCGACGCGATCACCGCGGTCGCGCGCGGCGACCTCTTGCAAACCGTGCGGCTCGACGTCGACGGCCGCCCATTGCAGGGCGAATTCCTGCGCCTTGCGACGATCGTCAACCGCATGATCGAACAGCTCGGCATCTTTACCTCGGAAGTGACGCGCGTCGCTCGCGAGGTCGGCACCGACGGCAAGCTCGGCGGCCAGGCGCAGGTGCGCGAAGTCACGGGCGTGTGGCGCGATCTCACTGAGAGCGTCAACTCGATGGCCTCGAACCTGACGGCGCAGGTCCGCAACATCGCCGAGGTCACGATCGCGGTCGCCAACGGCGACCTGTCGAAGAAGATCACCGTCGATGTGCGCGGCGAGATTCTGCAGCTGAAAGAGGCCATTAACACAATGGTCGATCAGCTGCGTTCCTTCGCCTCCGAGGTGACGCGGGTTGCGCGCGAGGTCGGTACCGAGGGCAAGCTTGGCGGTCAGGCCATCGTCCCCGGCGTCGCCGGCACCTGGAAGGATTTGACCGACTCGGTCAACGCGATGTGCGGCAACCTGACCGCGCAGGTCCGCAACATCGCGCAGGTCACGACCGCTGTCGCACGCGGCGACCTGTCGCGCAAGATTACGGTGGATGTCAGCGGCGAAATCCTCGAGCTGAAAGATACGATCAACACAATGGTCGATCAGCTCAACGCCTTCGCGTCGGAGGTGACGCGCGTTGCGCGCGAGGTCGGCACCGAAGGGCGATTGGGCGGCCAGGCGGTCGTGCCCGGGGTCGCCGGCACCTGGAAGGACCTCACCGACAACGTCAACTCGATGGCCGGCAATTTGACGGCCCAGGTGCGCAATATCGCCGAGGTCGCGACGGCGATTGCCGGCGGCGATCTGTCGAAGAAGATCACCGTCAACGTCTCGGGCGAGATCCTGCAGCTGAAGGAGACCGTCAATACGATGGTCGATCAGCTCAACGCCTTCGCCGGCGAGGTGACGCGCGTCGCGCGCGAGGTCGGCACCGAAGGCAAGCTCGGCGGACAGGCCAACGTGCTCGGGGTCGCCGGCACCTGGAAGGATTTGACCGAAAGCGTCAACTCAATGGCGTCGAACCTGACGAACCAGGTGCGCAACATCGCCGCCGTGTCAACCGCGATAGCGAACGGCGATTTATCGAAGAAGATCACCGTCGACGTGTCCGGCGAAATCCTCGAGCTGAAGGAGACCATCAACACGATGGTCGATCAGCTCAACGCCTTCGCCGGCGAGGTGACGCGCGTCGCGCGCGAGGTCGGCACCGAAGGAAAGCTCGGCGGCCAAGCCGAGGTGAAGGGCGTCGCCGGCACCTGGAAGGATTTGACTGACTCGGTCAACTCGATGGCCTCGAACCTGACCGGGCAGGTGCGGAACATCGCCGAGGTGACGACCGCGGTTGCGCAAGGCGATTTGTCGAAGAAGATCACCGTCGACGTCAGCGGCGAGATCCTGCAGTTGAAGGAGACCATCAACACGATGGTCGATCAGCTCAACGCCTTTGCCGGCGAGGTGACGCGCGTCGCGCGCGAGGTCGGCACCGAAGGGCGATTGGGCGGTCAGGCGCAAGTGCCGGGCGTCGCCGGCACCTGGAAGGATTTGACCGACTCGGTCAATTCGATGGCGTCGAACCTGACTGGTCAGGTGCGAAACATCACTGAGGTCGCCACCGCCATCGCCAACGGCGACCTGTCGAAGAAGATCACCGTCGACGTGCGCGGCGAAATCCTGCGCCTCAAGGAAACGCTGAACACGATGGTCGACCAGCTGAACCGGTTTGCCGGCGAGGTGACGCGCGTCGCGCGCGAGGTCGGCACCGAGGGGCGATTGGGTGGCCAGGCGCAGGTGCCGGGCGTGGCGGGCACCTGGAAGGATCTCACCGACAACGTCAATTCGATGGCGTCGAACCTGACGGCTCAGGTCCGCAACATTGCCGAGGTGACGACCGCGGTGGCCCGCGGCGACCTATCGCGCAAGATCACCGTCGACGTAAAGGGCGAAATTCTTGAGCTGAAGAACACGATCAACACGATGGTCGATCAGCTCAACGCCTTCGCCTCGGAAGTGACGCGTGTGGCGCGCGAGGTCGGCACCGAAGGCAAGCTCGGCGGCCAGGCGCAAGTTGCGGGGGTCGCGGGCACCTGGAAGGACTTGACCGACAGCGTCAATTTCATGGCCGGCAATTTGACGGCGCAAGTCCGCAACATCACCGAGGTCGCGACCGCGATCGCGAGCGGCGATTTGTCGAAAAAGATCACCGTCGACGTGCGCGGCGAAATCCTGCTGCTCAAAGAGACGTTGAACACGATGGTGGATCAGCTGCGTTCCTTCGCGGCAGAGGTGACGCGCGTCGCGCGCGAGGTCGGCACCGAAGGGCGTCTGGGCGGCCAGGCGGTGGTGCCAGACGTGGCCGGCACCTGGAAGGATTTGACCGACTCTGTCAATTCGATGGCGGGCAATCTCACGGCTCAAGTCCGCAACATCGCCGAGGTGACGACCGCGGTGGCGCGCGGCGACCTGTCCCGCAAGATCACGGTCGATGTGCGCGGCGAGATTCTGGAGCTGAAGAACACGATCAACACAATGGTCGATCAGCTCAACGCCTTCGCCGGCGAGGTGACGCGCGTCGCGCGTGAGGTCGGCACCGAAGGCAAGCTCGGCGGCCAGGCCGTTGTCCCCGGGGTCGCCGGCACGTGGAAGGATTTGACTGACACTGTCAATGTCATGGCCGCCAATTTGACCGAGCAGGTGCGCGGGATCGTCAAGGTCGTCACCGCGGTCGCGAACGGCGACCTGAAGCAAAACCTAACCGTCAAATCGATGGGTGAGGTCGCGGCGCTCGCCGACACGATCAACAACATGACAGATACGCTCGCCACCTTCGCCGAGCAGGTTACGACCGTGGCGCGCGAGGTCGGCGTCGAAGGGCGTCTCGGCGGTCAGGCGCACGTGCCGGGCGCGGCCGGCACCTGGAAAGACCTGACCGGCAACGTCAACCTGCTGGCGGCGAACCTGACGAATCAGGTGCGCGCGATCGCCGAAGTGGCGACGGCGGTGACGCAAGGCGATTTGACGCGGTCGATCCAGGTCGAGGCACGCGGCGAGGTCGCGGAACTCAAAGACAACATCAACACAATGATCGACAATTTGCGGCTCACGACCGACCGCAACACCGAGCAGGATTGGCTAAAAACCAACCTCGCCCGCTTTACGAACATGCTGCAGGGCCAGCGCGATCTGGCGACGGTCGGACAGATGCTGCTCTCTGAACTGGCCCCGCTGGTCAATTCCCAGAATGGCGTCATCTATCTGGTCGAGCCGGAAGGCAATTTGCGGCGGTTGTCCGCCTATGCCGACACCGATATCGCCGGCTCCCCGGAACGCCTGCTGCCCGGCCAGGGATTGGTCGGGCAATGCGCGGCCGATGCGCGCCGCGTGCTGCTCAGCGAGATGCCCGACAATGTCGTGCCGATCGTTTCCGGTCTTTTCGAGATCCTGCCAAACAATCTGATCGTGCTGCCGGTGCTGTTCGAAGGCCAGGTCAAGGCGGTCATCGAACTGGCGTCGGTCGGCAACTTCACCGGTCTGCAGATCTCGTTTCTCGAACAGCTGACCGCCAGCATCGGTATCGTGCTGAACAGTATCGAAGCGACGATGCAGACCGAGGGCTTGCTGAAGCAGTCGCAGCAGCTCGCCACCGAATTGCAGAGCCAGCAACGCGAATTGCAGCAGACCAACGAGCAGCTCGAGCAGAAGGCGCAGCAGCTCGCCGAGCGCAACGTCGAAGTCGAGGCGAAGAACCAGGAAATCGAGCAGGCCCGCCGCGCGCTCGAAGAGAAGGCCACTGAGCTGGCGCTGACCTCGAAGTATAAATCCGAGTTCCTCGCCAATATGTCGCATGAACTGCGCACGCCTCTGAACAGCATCCTGATCCTGGGTCAGCAGCTCGGTGACAACCCGGACGGCAATCTAACGGCGAAACAGGTCGAGTTCGCCCGCACGATCCACAGCGCCGGCACCGACCTTCTCAACCTGATCAGCGACATTCTCGACCTGTCGAAGATCGAGTCCGGCACGGTGACGGTGGATGTCGAGGACATCTTCTTCAATAACCTGATCGACATGGTGGCGCGGCCGTTCCGGCATGAGGCGGATGGCCGCAAGCTGACCTTCGACGTGCAGCTCGATCCCAAGCTCGACCGCAGCATCAACACTGACTCGAAGCGGCTGCAGCAGGTGCTCAAGAACCTGCTGTCGAACGCCTTCAAGTTCACCGAGCATGGCGGGGTCAAGCTCAGCGTCTATCAGGCGTCGAGCGGCTGGAGCCCGGACCACCCGGTGCTGAACAGCGCCTCCGGCGTCGTCGTGTTTGAGGTGTCCGATACCGGGATCGGCATTCCGCCGGAGAAACAGCGCATCATCTTCGAAGCGTTCCAGCAGGCTGATGCCAGCACGAACCGCAAATACGGCGGCACGGGCCTCGGCCTCGCGATCAGCCGAGAACTCGCCAATCTGCTCGGCGGCGAGATCCAGCTGCGCAGCACGCCCAATGTCGGCAGCACCTTTACGCTCTATCTGCCACTTCGCTATGCCGGCATCGGCGCGGGGAACCGCCCGACGCTGCCACCCGGCGAGCCGCTGATGAACCCAGTGATCCTGGTGCCGAGCCGGCTCGCCGAGCCGGTCGAGGCGGTGCCGGACGACCGCCAGAGCATCCAACCGGGCGAGGCGGTCCTGTTGATCGTCGAGGACGATCCGCACTACGCGAGGATTATCGCCGATTTGGCGCATGACCAGGGCCTGAAGGTCCTGGTCGCGATGCGCGGCGCGGAGGCCCTCGCCCTTGCCCGCGAATATCAGCCGACAGCGGTCTCGCTCGACGTCTTCCTGCCCGACATGCTGGGCTGGACCGTGCTGAGCCAGCTGAAGCAAGACCCGGCAACGCGACACATCCCGGTGCAGGTCGTCACGCTCGACGAGGACCGCCAGCACGGGCTCGCCCGCGGCGCCTTCTCCTTTGTCAACAAGCCAAGCACGGCGCAACACCTCGAGGCCGCGCTGGCGCGGATCAAGAACTACGTAAAGCCACGCCGCAAGCGCCTCCTGATTGTCGAAGACAACCCCGCCGAGCAGCGCAGCATCGCCGAGCTTTTGGGGCATGACGACATCGACTTGGTGACCGTCGGTACCGGCAAGGAAGCGCTCTCGGCGATCCGCCAGGAGGCGCCGGATTGCGTCGTGCTCGATCTCCGGCTGCCCGACATGTCGGGTTTCGACCTGCTCGAAGCGATCCGCGACGACACAGCGCTCTCCGACATCCCGGTGGTTGTCTTTACGGGTCGCGAGCTGTCGCCCGAGGAGGACGCGCAGCTGCACACGATGGCGCGCAGCGTCGTCGTCAAGGGCGTCGAGTCGCCGGAGCGGCTGTTGGACGAGACGGCGCTCTTTCTGCATCGCGTCGTCTCAGAGCTGCCCGACGAGAAGCAGCGCATGATCGAGCGTCTGCACAGCTCGGACGATGATCTCGTCGGCAAAACGGTGCTCCTGGTCGATGACGACGCACGCAATATCTTTGCGCTGAGCAGCGTTCTGGAACGGCGCGGCATGCACGTCTTGACCGCGACGACCGGGAACGAAGCCATCACGCTCGTCGAATCGACGCCGGATCTCGCGATCGTGCTGATGGACATCATGATGCCCGAGATGGACGGCTATCAGACAATGCAGGTGATCCGGGAAAATCCGGCATTCCGCCGCTTGCCGATCATCGCGCTGACCGCAAAGGCGATGAAGGGGGACCGCGAGAAGTGTCTTGATGCCGGCGCGTCCGATTACCTGGCCAAGCCGGTCAACACCGAGCAGCTCCTCTCGGCGCTGCGCATGTGGCTGCACCGCTGAAGAAAACGATAAAAGGGAGAGCCCGCGTGGGCGGAGAGGAAAAGGTCAATATTCTGCTGGTCGATGACCAGCCGGGGAAGCTGCTCGGTTACGAGGTGATCCTCAGCGAGCTTGGCGAGAACCTGATCAAGGCGGGTTCGGCCAATGAGGCTCTCGAGCAACTGCTGAAGAACGACGTCGCTGTCGTGCTGATCGATGTGTGCATGCCGGATCTCGACGGGTTCGAGCTCGCCGCGATGATCCGCGAGCACCCACGCTTCCAGAAGATGGCGATCATCTTCGTGTCGGCAATCCAGGTCACCGATCTCGATCTGCTGCGCGGCTATGCGGCGGGCGCGGTCGATTATGTGCCGGTGCCGGTCGTGCCCGACCTGCTGCGCGCCAAGGTGCGGGTCTTTGCCGAGCTCTACCGGAAGACGCGGCAACTGGAGACATTGAACGCGGAGTTGGAGCGCCGCGTCGCGGAGCGGACCGCGGAGCTGGCGCAGGCAAATTCCGAGCTGGAGCACCGCGTCGAGGAGCGCACCCGCGAGCGCGAGGCCGCTCTCGCCCAAGTGCATGAGATGCGGAAGGTCGAAAGCCTCGGCCAGTTGACCGGCGGCGTTGCGCACGACTTCAACAACCTGCTGATGGCGGTGCTCGGGAATCTCGAGTTGGTCCGCAAGTTCCTGCCGAGCGACCCGAAGATCCGCCGCCTGATCGATGGAGCGATCCAGGGCGCCGAGCGCGGCGCGACCTTGACGAAGCGCATGCTCGCCTTCGCCCGCCGTCAGGAGCTGAAGCCGGAGACGGTCGATGTCCCGAACCTGGTCGACAGCATGGTCGAGATGCTGCGTCGATCGCTTGGACCCGGTATCCAGATCAAAACCGATTTCGAGACCGATCTGCCGCCGACCCGTGTCGATCCGAACCAGCTTGAACTCGCGCTGTTGAACCTGGCGCTCAATGCCCGCGACGCGATGCCCCTCGGCGGGCGCCTGACGATCTCGGCGCATCGCGAGCGGATCGGTGCCGGCGACGTCTCCGGACTGCAGCCCGGCGATTATGTCTGCATCGCCGAGCGAGACACCGGCGAGGGCATGGACGAGGTGACGCTGAAGCGTGCAACCGAGCCCTTCTTCACGACCAAGGGCGCCGGGCGCGGCACCGGGCTCGGGTTGTCGATGGTCGATGGGCTCGTCGCGCAATCGGGCGGCGCGATGCGGATCACCAGTCAGCAGGGCGCCGGGTCGACGGTGGAGCTGTGGCTGCCCGTCGCCGAGGCCGAGGCGATCGAGCGGCCGCGGCCCGTGGCGCCGCAACGGGTGCAGGAGAGCCGCTGTTGCCGCGTTCTGGTCATTGACGACGATCCGATCGTGCTAGCCGGAACGGCGGCGATGCTCGAAGATCTCGGGCACACCGCAACCGAGGTCGACTCGGCGGAGCAGGGGCTGAAGATCCTGCAGTCGGATGCCAGCATCGATCTGGTGATCACCGACCATGCCATGCCGGGCATGACCGGGACCGAACTGGCAAAGCGCATCCGGCGCAAATGGCCGGAGCTGCCGGTCATTATCGCCACCGGTTATGCGGAGTTGCCCGGCGAGCTCGATCCCAGCGTGCCGCGGCTCTCGAAGCCCTATCGCCAGCAGGATCTGGCGGCCGTGGTGGCGCAGCTGGTCGGCGAGCAGCCGGCCGCCGAACCCGCCGCGCTGAACGCTGCCGTGGGCTAGCTCGGGCCAAAATCAACGCTCCCGGCGTTCCTCTTCGCGGCAATCGGCGTAAAATCGTCCGGTTTCGGGCGGTTGCGGAGGAAGCACGATGAGCGAAGCAAACGGCAACGCGGCCGATTACTTCATCGAGCGGCATCTGCGCGAAGGCCGCGGCGGGCGGCTCGCCTTCACCGATCCTTGGCGCAGCCTGAGCTATGCCCAGCTTTCAGATGCCTCGGCCCGTTTCGCGGCGGGATTGGCGAAGGCTGGCATCGAGCGCGAGCGGCGCATCGCCCTGCTAATGCTCGACACGATCGACTTCCCGATCGCGTTCTGGGGCGCGCTGCGGGCGGGGATCGTGCCGGTGCCGATCAACACCCTGCTGCCAGCCGACATCACCGAATATATCCTCCGCGACAGCCGCGCCG
>VAZF01000063.1 GCA_005888425.1 Alphaproteobacteria bacterium | reverse complement strand
CATCCTCGCCGGCGATGTCGCCGTGGCTTATTTCATGGCGCACGCGCCGCGCGGTTTTTTTCCGCTGCTCAATGGCGGCGAGTTGGCGATCGTCTACTGCTTCGGCTTTCTCTATTTCTGGCTGGCTGGCGGCGGCGAATGGAGCCTCGACCGCCTGCTTGGGAGAGAGGGCGTTCCCCGCGAAATCCCGTCCGATGCGACCCTCGTCGGCGAGCGCTGGGCCGTGAGCCGCGTATCGCCCGCTGGGTCTTCGGATCGCGAAACGGTCGGAAGCACAGCGGAACGCGAAGCGAGCCGGCGCTAGCCGGGTTCCGGTCTCCGCAAAAGAAACCCCTCTCCCGCCGCTGCGGGAGAGGGGTTTTGCGTCTCGGGTCGGGCGCCCTAGTCGGCGGCGGCCTTGATGACCGGGGTGTTGAGAACCGCGGCGGCTTCCTTCGCGACCCTTGTGCCCTCGAAGAAGCGCGGGTTCTGCGTGCCCCACAACCTCACCGAATTGGCGAAGACAAAGTCGCGGAAATCGTCGTCGGTGATGAGCCCCTTGTCGACGAGCTCATGCGCCTGAGGCAGCGGGTCGCGGAAATCGATGACGTCGAAATGCCCGATATCGGAGCTGAAGATCGCGTTGAGCTTAGCGCCGAACGGGTTACCCTTGCCAAAGGCGGTCGCGTTCATGCGGTCGTCCGCCTCGCAGCCGAAATAGAACGGGTTCGCGTAGAGATCGAGCCAGTCCTGTTTCCGCGTGATCTTGCACGCCGCGAAATCGTCGAGCTCGGTGCGGTTGCCGGTCAAATCCTGCGTGTCGGGGCTCGGCCAGCCGTCGCGCGCCTTGAGCGCCTCGGCGATATCGTCGTACCGGTATTTCTCGACCATGCTCATCAGCAATTTGCGGTCGAGCTTTTCCGGCTTCATGCGTTCGAGCGCCGCCGCGCCGCGCCGCTCCCAATGTTCGATCAGATCGCCGAACAGCTGGGCGGCCCAACCGACGCCTCCTTCGAGGAACGCGAAGCGCAGCTTCGGGAAGCGCCGGGTGACGCCGCCGAGGAAGATCGCCTTTGAGACGGCGTGGCCGGCCGCCGCGAAATGGCCGATATGGTTGTAGACGAAGTTCGACGGCGAGTTCCGCAGCCCCTGCCCGCTAGCGCTCGAATGGAAGGTCGGCGCGATGCCCAGCTCGACGCATTTCTGCCAGACCGGGTCGTAGTCGTACTGGCTGTCGATCGCCAGCACGTCATAAGAGACCGCGAACCGCTGTGATTCCGGATCGTTCGCGGCCGCCGCCGGCACCGGGCGCGACATGCCGCTGCCGAACATGCCGACCTTGGAGCCGAGCTGCCTGGTGACAAATTCGAGCTCGGCGATCGCCTCCTCGGGATGATGCATCGGGATGATCGCGGCCGGGGTCAGCCGGTCTTCGAGGCCGCTGAAATACTCGGCCGAGACAATGTTGTAGCCGCGGATCACGGCGCGGCGCGTCTCGTCATCCTTGATGCGCGGCAGGCGCAGCCCGGCGGTGGGATAGACGACCGCGAAATCGAGGCCGATCTCGTCCAGCCGGTCATACAGCATCTTCGGCATCATTGCGGTCGCGCGGTCGAGCGTGTTCTCGGCCTGGCGGTTCCAGAAATTGGGCATCGCGACGCGCCGGCGGCGCCGCTCTTCCGGGGCCATCTTCAGGGCGTCGGTCGTTGAGCGCAGCGCCGCGAGAAAGCCCTCGGCCGATTTGTCGCCGGCGGCCTTGCGCATCTTCTCGCTAAAGACGGGGGCGTATTCGAGCCAGTGGCCGTCGCCATCGACGACCGGATGCTTCAATTGCGAGCGGACCTGCTCGGGGCTCTTGTGAGCGCTCATGCTTTCCTCCCGGAAGGTGACGGGCTGGCCCCGTCTTCAGCCGGAAAGCGTAGGAGGCGGAGACAGCTTAGTCAAACGCAGGCGGGGACAGTCAGCCCTCTGATTCCGGCAAGGCTCGGAAAGGCGATCGGCGGGGGCTACGGAACCGCGCCGGCCGGCGCTATATTCCGGGGATGCGCATCGATTTTGCGACCGAACCCGCTCGCTACCGGCATTGGCGCCTCGCCTGTGAGGGGCAGGTTGCGACCCTGAGCCTCGACGTCGACCCGGCCGGCGGCCTCTTTCCCGGCACCGAATTGAAGCTCAATTCCTACGATCTCGGTGTCGATATCGAATTGGCCGATGCGGTGCAGCGCTTACGCTTTGAGCACCCCGAAGTGCGTTGCGTCGTGATCCGCTCGGGCAAGGACAATGTGTTCTGCGCCGGCGCCAATATCGGCGCGCTCGCCCAAGCCTCGCACGCTCACAAGGTCAATTTCTGCAAATTTACCAACGAGACGCGTCTCGCGATCGAGGACGCGTCCGAGCATTCCGGACAGCGCTATCTCGCCGCGGTCAACGGCACCGCCGCCGGCGGCGGGTACGAGCTGGCATTGGCTTGCGACTGGATCATGCTGGTCGACGACCGTCGCTCGGCGGTCGCGTTGCCGGAAGTGCCGCTCCTCGGGGTGCTGCCCGGTACCGGCGGGCTGACCCGTGTGACCGACAAGCGGCGGGTCCGTCGCGATCTCGCCGATGTGTTCTGCGCGGCGGAGGAGGGCGCGCGCGGCCGCCGCGCGCTCGACTGGCGGCTCGTTGATGAAGTCGTGCCGCCGTCGGCTTGGGGAGAAAAATTGCGCGAGCGCGCACTCGCGTTGGCGACTTCCTCGGACCGCCCTGCGGAGGCGAGCGGCATCGCGCTGCCGCCGCTCGACCGCAAGATCGACGGCGACGTAATCGCCTACCCGCACCTCAAGGTCGCGCTCGACCGCGAACGGCGGTTTGTGGAGGTTAGGGTTCTCGGGCCGAGCGAATTACCGGCCGATGTTGCCGGAGTTCATGCTGCCGGTGCCGATTTCTGGCTGCTCGCGATGGCGCGCGAGTTGGATGACGCGATGCTGCATCTGCGCCTTAATGAGCCCGAGCTCGGCATCCTGGTGTTTCGCTCGGAGGGCGATCCCTCCGCCGTCCTCGCGGCCGATGCATTGCTCGATGTGCATGCCGATGACTGGCTCGTGCGCGAAATCCGGCTGTACCTGAAGCGCGTCTTCAAGCGCGTCGACCTGACTGCGCGGAGCTTGTTCACTCTTCTCGAACCGGGCAGCTGCTTTGCCGGGAGCCTCGCCGAGCTGGTCTTCGCCGCAGACCGCGCCTTCATGTTCTCCGGGACGCGCGCCGGCGACAACCGCCCGGCCGCGATGCTCCGCTTGTCCGGGCTCAACTTCGGCGGACTCCCGATGAGCAACGGCCTCTCCCGGCTTGAGACCCGGTTTCTCGGCGAGCCCGACAGCCTGGAGCGCGCCCAAAAAGCTATCGGCGAGCCACTCGATGCCGAGAGGGCGGCGGAATTGGGTCTCGTGACGGCCGCCTATGACGAGGTCGATTGGGATGAAGAGGTGCGGCTCGCGCTCGAGGAGCGCGCCAGCTTTTCGCCGGACGCCTTGACCGGGCTCGAGGCCAATCTGCGTTTCGCCGGGCCGGAGACGATGGAGAGCA
>VAZF01000062.1 GCA_005888425.1 Alphaproteobacteria bacterium | reverse complement strand
TCGTCCTGCACCATCGAGCTCATCGAGCATCGCGAGCTGCTCCGCAAACGGACCAGCCACCAAGCGGACCGGGTTACCTACCTTTAAGTGTGCTTGAAGCTGGAGAATGCCGTTTTCATCCGCGCAGGCGACCAAAGCATCAACAACACCGCGCGGCACAGGCAGCGGCTGATCGCCTTGCATGACCAGCGATGCTACCCCGATCGTCCCGTTGACGCGGCGCCACGGTTGCTGATCTATATTGAGGACGACAAAGAGGTAATGAGGGAAGAAAGGGGCGGCGATAATGCGAGATGTCCTCGCGTGCCGCACCGTCTTGTAACGTTTCGGCTGGAATGTGCAAAAATTTTGGTTGTGCAATTGCCGTTGAGCACGCCCTTCGGCGAAGGGCAAGGTATATACTGCGTACCAGCGCTCGCCCGGCTTGAGAAAAGTAGGAGGCCGCTGTACATCCAGAAGAGTACTGGTGGTCATGGTTAACACTGAACCGCAATCAACTTTAATAAAAATAATCTAACAAACATCGTGACCCACGGCAACAGACAAGCTTCGCGCCGGAACAACAGCTTCATCCCGGCGGGCGACAAAGTTGGTGTTTAAACGACGCAAAGATGAGACTAGCCGACAATAGTAGAGAACGTTTGTACGTGATCGGCGATATTCACGGCCGGGTCGATCTGCTTGATCGTATGATTAGGGAGATCGACCGTGACTTAGAAAACTCCCCAACCGGCAGTTGTCTTACAGTCACGATTGGAGACTACGTTGATCGTGGCCCAAATTCCCGATTGGTCGTTGATCGCTTGGCACATAACCCGTTTCCGACGGAATTCATTGCACTCAGGGGTAACCATGATGAGTTGTTTGAAGCTTTTTTGCAGAACCCATCAGTAGCCGACGCGTGGCGGCGCATCGGCGGTCTGGAAACGTTGCATTCCTATGGGGTACCGATAAAAGATTTGATGCACGGGAAGAATTATGCAGCAGCAGCCGCAGCCCTGAGAGCATCCTTACCGCAGGCGCACCTTCAGTTTTTTGCCTCTCTCAGAGAATGCTTGCCCGCAGGTAATTATTTCCTTTGTCATGCGGGAGTTCGTCCCGGAATACCCCTGCCCCAACAGTACAGAGAGGATCTTCTATGGATCCGCGAGCCCTTTCTGAGTAGTAAGAGTAATTTTGGAAAAATTATCGTTCATGGCCACACGCCGGTGCGGAAACCAGAGGTGTTGGCGAACCGTATCAATATAGATACGGGCGCTTATATAACGGGGCGGCTCACTTGCGCAGTGCTTGAAAAAAAAGAGGTTAGGTTCCTATTCGTTTCATGATCGCTGCGTCGTGCTCCATGCCCCCGCCCGCATCTCTCGCCGAGTCTGCTCGCAGCGACACCACTGCGTGAGCAGACCACCTAATACCAAGTCCCCCTGAACGAGACTCACGTAGAGGATTCCCAACGCGAGGGGAATATGATTCACCGTGGCAAACGGGTGGGGGTTTGCCATGGCTGCTGCGATTGGGGTTCGAGGGGATTACGACACCGCGCGATTGCGCGAGCTGGCGAAGCGGTCTGAGGATGCCAATCAGACGCGGCGCTTGCTGGCGCTGGCGGCGATCTACGATGGCGGGTCTCGAACCGAGGCGGCGAAGATCGGCGGCGTTGGGCTGCAAACGGTGCGCGACTGGGTGCTGGCATTCAACGCTGAGGGGCCGCCGGGCCTGGTAAACGGCAAGGCACCGGGCAACGCGCCGCTGCTCACCCAAGCGCATCGGCAGGCGTTGCTGGAGATCGTCGAGAGCGGTCCGATCCCGGCGGTTCATGGCGTGGTGCGCTGGCGGCTGATCGACCTCGCACAATGGGTGTTCGACGAATTTCGCATTTCGATCAGCAAGCAGACGCTGAGCCGTGAATTGCGCGCCCTGGAGTTGCGCAAGCTGTCGGCCCGGCCGCGGCATCACGCCCAGGACGCCGAGGCCATGGCGGCGTTCAAAAAAACTTCGCCGAGAGCCTCGACGAGATCGCCGAGCGCGACGCGGCGGGCAAGCCGATAGAGATCTGGTTCCAGGACGAGGCCCGGATCGGCCAGAAGAACAAGATCACCCGGCGATGGGCGCGGCGCGGGACTCGACCCTCGGCACCGCACGATCAGCGGACGCGTTCGACCTACATCTTCGGTGCCATCTGCCCGGCACGAGGAACCGGCGCCGGTCTTATCCTGCCGCGTTGCAACACCGCCGCGATGGCGCTGCATCTGGAAGAAATCTCCCAAACGGTGACGCCGGGGGCCCATGCCGTCGTGCTGCTTGATCAGGCCGGCTGGCACCTCTCCGACAAGCTCGACATCCCCGGCAACATCACCCTGCTGCCGCTGCCGCCAAAATCACCCGAACTCAACCCGGTCGAAAACATCTGGCAATTCATGCGCGACAACTGGCTCTCCAATCGTGTCTTCAGGTCCTACGACGACATCCTTGAGCACTGTTGCTACGCCTGGAACAAACTCGTCGATCAGCCTTGGACCATCATGTCGATCGGCCTGCGCGACTGGGCCCACGGGTTCTGATCAGCGGGATTTGGTATAACCCTTACCCGCTACAGCCCCGACCCGCCCGCGCCTCAGCGCGGGCTTCCCTCCCCCGCAAGCGGGGGAGGGTTATTGGCCGCGGGAGAGGGTTTTACATCCCCAAAATCGAGCCGGTGACCGAGCGCGGGTCGCGGCGCGGCCAGCGCTCGGTCTCGACTTGGTGGAAGAAATCGGCGAGCGTCCGGTTGAAGAGATCCGGCTCCTCGATATTGAGGGCATGCCCCGTATTCGGAAAAACGACGAGCGCGGCGGTTGCGATCGCGCGCTTCATCAGGATGCCGGGTTCGAGGCAGGGATCGTCCTCGTCGCCGGTCGCGATCAATGTCGGCACCTCGATCCGCGTCATCTGATCCGTCAGCTCCCAGAGCGATGGACGCCGGCCCTGCACACCGCGCATCGTGTTCGCGGCGCCTTGCGTCGAATGCTCGGCGAGCTGCTCAAGGAACTCGGCGTAGCCACGCGGATCCTTGTTCAGATACTGCACGCGGGTCGGGCCGGCGCCGTAGGTCTTCGCGACCTCGGCCATGCCCTTCTGAGAGATCTGCGCTGCGGTGCGGGCGGTCTCTTCCTGGAATTGCTGGCGCTTGTCCGGCTGAGCGCCATAGCCGCAACCGGCAACGACAAGCGCGCTGGCGCGGTTGGGATAGGCAAAGCCGAAATGCAGGACGGCAAACCCGCCCATCGAAATGCCGACGATATGCGCCTTCGCGAGCCCCAGCCCGTCGAGCACGTCGCGGATATCATCGCGCGCCCGCTCCTGCGAATAGCGCTGCCAATCTTCCGGCACGTCAGAGGGCGGGTAACCGCGGGCATTGAAGGCGATGCAGCGATAGCGGCGCGAGAAGAAGCGCAGCTGCGTCTCATAGCTGCGATAATCGCCGGCAAATTCGTGCACGAAAACGATAGGGTAGCCGGACCCCGCCTCCTCGTAATAGAGGCGCACGCCGTCGTCGGTGGTCACATGGGGCATCGCAAAAGCTCCCGCACTGGGACAGGCGGCTATCCTAGAAGCGCGCGCGGCGGGGCGGCAAGACGGCGGTCGCTGAACGGGAGGGGCGGGAGTGCCGTTTAACCCGGCGGAACGAGAATTGCTTCGTGCGGCGAGCGTGCGAGGCAGCGAGGAGCCAACGATGCGATCGGATCGGGAAGAACGGATCAGGCAGCGCGCCTACGCGATCTGGCAATCGGAGGGCCGCGATCATGGGCGGCACGAAGACCACTGGCATCGCGCCGAGCGGGAAATCGCCGCCGAGGAGGCCGGGTCGAGCAAAGCCCCTCGCCGCGCGCCCCGGTCTGGCAAAGCGGCGGCCGAGAAATCTGCCGCCGCCACCCTCGCGCGCAGCCCTGGCGGCAGCACCGAGACGCGCGCTCAAAAACCGCCATCGCCCAAGAAGCCGCCCCCGCGGGGCCGCAGGCCGGACAAAGAGAGCTAAACCCGGCTCTGAAATACGGCTGCCAGCACGCGGCGGAGACGGGGTAGAAGATCGCCGGCCGCGCGCCGTCCTCAGCAAGCTTCTTTTCGATCTCCCAGACGATCTTCTTGCGTTTCGCGACATCGGCCTCGGCCGATTGCCGCTCTACCAGCTCATCGACTTCCTTGCTGCAATAGCCGGTGTAGTTGCGCTCGGCGCCGCACACAAAGTTCTCGTAGAATTGCTGATCCGGATCGTCGAGCCCGTTCTCGCTGACCGTCAGCCCAACGGCATAATCCTTGCGCATGACGGTCGGGTACCATTGCGTCGTGTCGATCGCGTTGAGCGTGCCGTCGATGTAAATTTCCTTTAGCTGATCAATCAGCAACACCGAAGGGTCGCGATAGGCCGGGACGTTGCGCGTGGTTAAGGTGACCGGCAGCCGCTTGTCGGGGCCATAGCCGAGTTTTTTCATAATCTCTCGGGCCTCGGCGCGGTTCTTCTGCACATCCGGTCCGTACCCCGGCAAGCTGTGCAATACCTCCAGCGGCATGCCCCAGGTGCCCGCCGGCGGCGGCATCATCGCGCCACCGACGGAACCCTCGCCGTCGCTGATGATGTCTATAAAAGCCTTGCGGTCCAGCGTCAGCGCCATCGCGCGGCGCAGGTCCGGGCTGTCGAAGGGCGGCTTGTCGCGATTGACGAGCATCTGCCGCGGAATGTTCCACGATACCACCTCGCAAACCGCCTCCGGGGCGTGGCTCTTCAGTTCCTTCATCAATGGCAGGGAGAGGATTCCTTGCGCAAAGCGGTCGAAATTGCCCGAGGCAAAAGCGAGGATCGCGGTCGATGGGTTGGCGATGAAGGTGTATTCGATGCCGTCGAGATACGGACGGTCCTTCTTCCAATAATCGGTATTCTTGGTGACCTTGATCGATTCGTTCGGCTTGAACTCGACGAATTTGAACGGCCCCGTGCCGACCGGCTTGAGGCGCATATCGCGCGCGGGTACATGACAGGGAT
>VAZF01000061.1 GCA_005888425.1 Alphaproteobacteria bacterium | reverse complement strand
CTCCCGATCAGGATGACGATCGGGCGCCGCCGCCGTGTTGCCGGCAGGGCAAAGGCGCCACTCCGGATCTCTCCGATCAGGCGCGCCGATGCAGCGATCCCGTCGTCCATAGCCACCGCCAATCTACTGAGGCCGCCCGAACCGCTTCTGTGGGTTCTGCCCTGGCCGCCTCCCCCGGGCCGAGTTCCGCTTTTCTACCCCGGCTTGGCCAGAAGCGTAAACACGGTCCCTGGCGACGCCTCGCTCTGCTGTGCCGGCGGGAAGCGCGCTCGCGGCCTGGAGCCGCGGTTACACCTTGGCGCCCCGCCCCTTGTGCTATGCCCCGCTTCTCTCTAAAGATCGGCCCCCTAAAGATCAGCCGCGCCGGCTAAAGCATTGCGATTCGGTGCGCCGGCAGGTTTCCGGGAGGAAGTGTATGGGTCGGGTCACCCGTCGTCGTTTGTTGCAGATCTCCGGTGCGGCGGCTGCCGCAGCACAGACCGGCGGTCTGGCAGGCGTGGTGGCGGGCCGGGCGCCGGCTTATGGGCAGCGCCGGAAGAATCCATCAAATGGGCGCATGGCGAGCTCGCCAAAATCTATGTCTGGCCGCTGAGCGCGCGCCGGGAAGGGCAGCACCATGGCAACGATCGAAGCCGTCACCCCACGCGTCTATGCGGGCACGCCGCGGCGCGGCCCGATAACCCGGCTCCTAGAGGATGAGCGTTGGCTCGCCTCCTTCTTGCTGATGCCGACAATCGTGCTGCTCGGGTTGTTTATCGCCTATCCGTTTGTCAAGGGCGTGCTGCTTGCGGTCACCGACACGAGGGTCGGCATTCCCGGCAGCTTCGTCGGCCTCGCCAATTTCGAAAAGTTGTGGCACGACGACATCTTCCGCGTCGCGGTCTACAACACCTTTCTCTACACCTTCGTCACAACGGTTTTTAAGCTCGTCCTCGGCCTCTGGCTGGCATTGCTGCTCAACCGGCATTTCAGAGGCAAGGCGTTTGTCCGCGCCTTCATCCTTTTGCCTTTCATCATCCCGACCGTGCTGTCGACCTTCGCCTGGAAGTGGATGTTCGACCCGACATTCAGTGTGATCAACTGGATGCTGTTCCATCTCGGCATGATCACCGGCCGCATCAATTGGCTGGGCGACCCCGATCTCGCGATCATCTCGGTCATGGTCGTCAATGTTTGGCGCGGCGTGCCGTTCTACGCGATCAGCCTCCTCGCCGGCTTGCAGACGATCAGCCCCGAATTGCACGAGGCGGCGGCGATCGACGGGGCGCGGGCATGGAACCGCTTCCGATACGTGACCTGGCCGCTGCTGTTGCCCGTCACGATGGTGGTCGTGCTGTTCTCGGTCATCCAGACCTTTGCCGACTTCCAACTCGTCTATGTGCTGACCGGGGGCGGGCCGGCTAATCATACGCACCTCTTCGCGACCTACGCCTATCAGATCGGCGTCGGCACCGGCCTCCTCTCCGAGGGCGCCGCGGTATCGCTGGCGATCTTTCCGGTATTGCTGCTCGTCGTGATTATCCAGCTTGTCTATATCCGCCGGGTGGAGACCGTCTGAGCCATGATCGAAGGAGCCAGGTGGCGCCGCTGGGTGTTCTTCCACATTCCGCTGCTGCTGTTCATCGTCTTTCTGCTCTTCCCGTTCTACTGGATGATCGTCACAACGGTGCGGCCGGACAATGAATTGTACCGGCCGTGGAACGCGGCGAACTACACACCTTTCTGGACGCTGCGCCCGACCTTGGAGCACATCCGCGACCTGTTGACCGAGACCCTGTTCAGCACGTGGATGATGAACACGATGCTGATCGCGACGGTCTCGACCGTGATCTCGCTGATCTGCGGGTTGTTCGCTGGGTATGCCCTATCGCGCCTCAAATTCCCGTTCGCCGGCAGCATCGGCACCGGCATCTTCATCACCTATCTGGTGCCGCAGACACTTCTGTTCATTCCGCTCGCCGACATCATTCGCAACTTCCATCTCGGCGACACGCCCTGGGCACTGATCCTGACCTACCCGACCTTCCTCATTCCGTTCTGCACCTGGCTGATGATGGGCTACTTCAAATCCATCCCGAAGGAATTGGAGGAGTGCGCCCGGATCGACGGGGCGCCGCGCTGGAAAGCGATGGCCTATATCATCTTTCCGATTGCGGTCCCGGGCATTCTGTCGGCCGGCATCTTCGCCTTCACGCTGTCGTGGAATGAGTTCATCTACGCGCTCGTCTTCCTGTCCTCGCCCGAGCAGAAGACGGTGCCGGTCGGCGTCACCTCGGAACTGGTGCGCGGCGATGTCTTCTATTGGGGCGAGCTGATGGCGGGCGCGCTGCTCGGCTCAGTCCCGGTCGCGTTCGTCTATTCGTTCTTTGTCGAGCATTACGTCTCCGGCATCACCGGATCCGTGAAAGGGTAGAACATGGCGCAAGTCACGATGCGCAGCCTGAATAAGATGTATGACGAGGTGCACGCCGTCAAAGACGTGAACCTCGACATCCGCGACAAGGAATTTGTCGTGCTGGTCGGCCCCTCCGGCTGCGGCAAGACGACCACCTTGCGCATGGTCGCGGGGCTCGAAAGCATCACCTCCGGCCGCGTTCTGATCAACGACAAGGTGGTGAACGAGCTTGCGCCGATGGATCGCGACATCGCGATGGTGTTCCAGAATTACGCGCTCTATCCGCATATGTCGGTCTATGACAACATGGCCTTTGGCCTCAAAATGCGGAAATTCGACAAGCCCGAGATCCAGAAGCGGGTGCGCGAGGCCGCCGACGTCTTGGGGATCGGCGAGTATCTGAAACGCAAGCCGCGGCAGCTGTCGGGCGGCCAGCGCCAGCGCGTCGCCTTGGGGCGGGCGATCGTGCGCCACCCGCAGGTCTTTTTGTTCGACGAGCCGTTATCGAACCTCGACGCCAAACTGCGCGTCCAGATGCGCGTCGAGCTGAAGAAATTGCATCAGCGCCTCGGCACCACCGCAATCTATGTGACGCATGACCAGGTCGAGGCGATGACCTTGGGGGATCGCGTCGTTGTCATGCGCGACGGCTGGGTCCAGCAGGTCGGCGACCCGATGACGCTTTACAACGAACCGGCCAACCGCTTTGTCGCCGGTTTTATCGGCTCGCCGGCGATGAATTTCGCCGATGTTCGGATCGCGGGCGAGAATGGCGGGCTCTGGGCCGAGGGAGAGGGCATCCGGCTCAAAGTCCCGGCTCACCTCGACAACCGGGTCGGGGCGTATGCCGGCAAACCTGTAACGATCGGCATCCGGCCCGAGGATATGCGGGTCGCCCGCGACAGCGATCCCCCCGAGCTGAATATTCCGGCGGTGGTCGAGGTCGTCGAGCGGCTCGGCTCGGAGATCCTGCTCGATGTCGCGGTCGGCTCGGTGACGATGGTCGCCTCGGTCGAGCCGATCTCGCGTGCCAAGGTGCATGAACAGCTGCAGCTCGCCATCAACCCCGAGCGCCTGCACTTCTTCGACGCCGAGACCGAAGCGGCCATCTGAGCCGGCCGTTAATTTCGATCTGGCTTCGGGTCTGGCCGTAACGAGTGCGTGTGGCCGTCGCGCTGGTCTGAGACGAAGCCGAGAATTTCCCAGAATCGCGCGCTGCCGCTGGCGGCGTTGACGGTCACCGGACGCCCGGCCTGCGCGGCGCGTTCGAGCAATGCCGTGGCGAGCCGGCGCCCTATGCCGGATCGGCGGTCGCGCTCCCTGACATAAAACCGGCGCACACGGAGGGTTGCGGGAAGCACCGGATCGAGCGTGAGGCCGCCGATCGCCGCGAGCTTATTGCCGGCATAAGCGGCAAGAAGCACCAAGCCGACCGGCAGCGCTTCCAGTACCTGCTCCAGCCGAATGACGGTCAGCCGCTTTGACATCGGATAGCTTCCGGTCGTGCCGAATTTCCCTTTCGGCGGCCCGTCGTCGGTGTAACCGGCGCTGCGGTAAAAGCGACGCGCCGTGTCGGTGCTGAGAAGCGTGCAGCGCTCGTTGCCGCGTTCCCCGGCGCGAGTTTCGAGCGCGGCGATCATGGCGCGGCTGACACCGCGAAACCGCGCATCCGGCGAGACGTAGTTCAGCGTGACCTCGCCCTCATCGGTGACGGAACCGACCGCGAGAATGACGTCGCCTTCGGCCGCGACGAGCACCGAATTGCCCGGTTTCGCGATCCAGGACGCGACGATCTCGGGTGTCTTGTTGGCGAGCCACCGCGCCAAGATCACGGAGTCGTTGCGGTGGTCGGCGGCGCACAGCTCGATGATCGACCGCCTGAGCACCTCGCAGGCGGCCGGCGCATCCGCCGGCACGGCATCGCGGATCTTCATGTGCAGCCCCTCCTTGGAGCGGCTTGTGCGGCGCGGCAAGCCTAGCCTACCATTGCAACAACAACACGTGACCGGGCCATAGGGAGAAATGCCGATGAGCCGCATCGATCGACGCCGTTTTGTGCAACTGTCGGGCGCCGGCGCGCTGACTGCCGGCTCGGGCGGGCTTGCCGGGATCCTGGCGAGCGGGCGGGCGCCGGCCTATGCCCAGGGCACGACGGTACATTGGCTGCGCTGGTCGGATTTCGTGCCCGCCTCGGACCAGCTGTTGCGGCAGAAGATCGTGCCGCAATGCCAAACGGATCTCGGGATCAAGCTCAACTACGAGGCGGTCAACGCTAACGACATCCAGGCGCGCATCACCTCGGCGGTACAATCCGGCTCCGGCCCCGACATCATCATGGTCGTCAACAACTGGCCGCGGCTCTACGTCGAGAGCCTCGCCGACGTCACCGACGTCGCGGAGGCGATCGGCAAGGAACAGGGCGGGTATTACGACCTGGCGAAAGTCATCGACAATATCGACGGCAAATGGATCGGAGTGCCGTGGGCGATCGGCGGCGGTCTGGTCGCCTATCGCAAATCCTGGTTCGAGGAGATCGGCTACAAGGACGGCAAGTTCCCGGGAACCTGGGACGAGTACCGCGACGCTGGCAAGAAACTGAAGGCCAAGGGCCGGCCGTTCGGCCAGACCGCCGGTCACACGTTCGGCGACGCGCCCGGCTGGTGGTACCCCTATCTGTGGTCGTGGGGCGGCAAGGAGATCGGAGACGACAAGAAGACCGTCGCGCTCAACAGCAAGGAGACGATCGAGTCGGTCAAATTCGCGGTCGCCTTGTGGAAGGACACAATGGACGAAGGCGGGCTCGCTTGGGACGATTCGAGCAACAACCGCGCCTTCCTGTCGGGCACCATCAGTGCCACCAACAACGGCGCCTCGATTTACCTCGAAGCCAAGAAGAAGCCGGACGCCTACCAGACCGAGAACGGCAAGCCGTTGTTTCAGGATATCCTGCACGCCCGCATCCCGAAGGGCCCCGCCGGCCAGTACGCCTTGCCCGGCCCGTTCACCGACATGCTGATGAAGTATTCGCCGAACCAGAAACCGGCCAAGGACTTCCTGAAATGGGTCCACTCGAAACCGGTGTTTTCGCAGTGGTTCACCTCGCAGCAGGGCTACACCGACGGCGCCACCAAGGATTGGGAGAAGGATCCGGTGTGGGACCTCGACCCGATCCTCCTGCCGTTCCGCGACCTGCCGACGATCGGGCGAACCTGGGGCTTTGCCGGTCCGCCCGGCCGCGCGTCCGCCGAAGCGGTGACCAAATACGTCATCGTCGACATGTACGCGAAGGCGATCCAGGGCATGGCACCCGAAGACGCGGTGAAATGGGCGCATGATGAGTTGGTGAAGATTTACACCTAGCACAGAACGTTTCAGGGGAGGCTTGGCATGACGAACATCACGCGCCGCCGCATATTGCAGCTTTCGGGCGCCGGAGCGGCATCGGCGGCAACCGGCGGGCTCGCCGGAATTTTGGCATCGGGCCGCGCGCCCGCTTTCGCGCAGGGCACGACATTGCACTGGGTCCGGGGGTCGGACTATGTGCCCGTGTCGGACCAGACGATCAAAACAAAGATCAACGAGCTGGCGCAAAAGGACCTCGGCCTCAAGATCAACCTCGAAGGCGTGGACGGGCTGACGATCCAGGCGCGCGTGACCTCGGCCGTATCCTCCGGATCCGGCCCCGACATCATCAGCGCGATCAACAATTGGGCGCAGCTCTATGCCGACAGCGTCGTCGATGTCAGCGATGTCTGCGAGGAGATCGGCAAGGCGCAGGGCGGCTATTACGAAACCGCAAAGGCGATCGCCTATGACGGCAAGAAATGGCTCGCTGTCCCGAACACGATCGTCGGTTTGCAGATTGTCAACCGTGCTTCGTGGTGGAACGAAATCGGCTACGGGCCGGAGAAATACCCGGCGACCTGGGAGGAGTGGCGCGATGCCGGCAAGAAGCTGAAGGCTAAGGGACACCCGCTCGGTCAGACCGTGGCGCATGCCTTCGGCGATGCCAACGCGTTCTGGTACCCCTATCTCTGGTCGTGGGGCGGCAAAGAGGTCGATGCGGACGGCAAAACCGTCGTGCTCGGCAGCAAAGAGACGATCGAATCGGTCAAGTTCGCGGTCGCCATGTGGAAGGATGCCTGCGACGAGGGCGGGTTGGCGTGGGACGATTCCGGAAACAACCGCGCTTTTCTGTCGGGCAGCATCAGCGCTACCAATAACGGCGCCTCGATCTACCTCGAAGCCAAGAAGAAGCCCGACACCTATCAGACGGCCGACAGCAAGCCGATGAAGGACGACGTCTTTCATACGCCGCTGCCGAAGGGCCCGGCGGGGCAATTCAGCTGGCATGTGCCATTCGCCGACATGGTAATGGCCTATGGCAAGAACCAGAAACCCGCAAAAGACTTCCTCCGCTGGTTCCACGGCGAAAAGATTTATGAGCAATGGTGGGTGACGCAGCAGGGCTTCTCGGTCGGCCCGACCAAGCTGTGGGAGAACCACGCCCTGTGGAAGGAAGACCCGATCATGCTGCCGTTCCGCGCCGCGGCCGAAAGCGGCCATTTCGCCGGCTATGCCGGGCCGGCAAACCGCAAGGCGGCGGAGGTCATCTCGAAGTACGTCATCTCCGATATGTACGCGAAGGCGGTCCAGGGCATGCCAGCCGAAGACGCGGTCAAATCGGCGCATGCCGAGCTGGTGAAGATCTACGCGTGACCTCATTACGGCGCCGGCACGTTCTTGCCGGCGCCGTTGCGGGCCTCGTGCTCGGCGGCTCGCAGCCGCGCGCACAAAGCGGCCACCTATACCGCGTGGGCATTCTCGAGACGGTGCCGGCCGAGCTGAACCGCGACAACCTCGACGGGTTGCTGCGCGGGCTTCGCGAGCGCGGCTACGTCGAAGGCCAGAATTTGCGCATCGAATACCGCTCCGCGGATGGGCAGGCGGAGCGGTTTCTCGATCTCGCGACGGAGTTGGTTCACCTGCCGGTCGATCTGATCGTCACACGCGGGACGCCGGCCGCGAAGGCCGCCAAAGCCGTGACCGACCAGATCCCGATCGTCATGGCGGCGATCGGCGAGCCGCTCGGCGCCGGCGTCGTGGCGAGCCTCGCGCACCCCGGCGGCAACGTTACCG
>VAZF01000060.1 GCA_005888425.1 Alphaproteobacteria bacterium | reverse complement strand
GATGCCGGGCCGCTCTTGCCGCACGAGGATCAGGAGCTCGCCGGTCTTCTCATTGCCCTGTTCGCCGAGGAAGGCATCGCGCTGAAGCCATCGGTCGGCGTGCAACGCATCGAGCGCCGCGGTTCCGGTATCGCGGTCGTGACGGCGAATGGCGAGCAAATCATCGGCTCGCATCTGCTGATCGCCACCGGCCGTCGCGCCGATACGGCCGCGCTAAACCTCGACGCCGCCGGGATTGAAACGACACCGCACGGCATCAAGGTCGATGCGCGGCTGCGCACG
>VAZF01000059.1 GCA_005888425.1 Alphaproteobacteria bacterium | reverse complement strand
CGGAACGCGCTGTTCCGGCTGCCGGCGCGGGTCGATTACCGCGCCCTCCCCTGGGTCACCTACACCGATCCGGAACTGGCGCAGGTCGGCTTGACCGAAGCGGGCGCGCGCGAGCAAGGAGATGTGCACGTGCTGCGCTGGCCGTTCGCCGACAACGATCGCGCCCATACCGAGCGCGACACGGTTGGGGAGGTGAAGATCGTCACGCGGCGCAACGGCCGCATCGTCGGCGCGACAATCCTCGGCGCGTCTGCCGGCGACCTGATCGTGCCCTGGGCATTGGCGATCTCGCAGAAGCTCAAGATCGGCGCGATGGCCAATCTGATCGTGCCCTATCCGACGCGCGGCGAAGCCGGGAAGCGCGCCGCCGGCGCCTACTACACGCCGACGCTGTTCGCGCCGCGCACTCGCCGCCTCGTGCGGTTTCTCGCCCGCTTCGGCTGAACGAGCGTCAGCCCCGCTCAGTTCAGCCCGTAAAAGCTCTTGGCGCCCTCGGCCATGACCTGCTGCTGTGTCTTTGCCGATGCGCCTTCCAGCTGTTTCCGGACCATGTCGGGCGCGCCGGGGAAGAAGCCGTCGGGATGCGGGTAGTCCGTCGCCCACATAATCTTGTTGGCGCCGATATAATCGGCCAGCACGCGCAGGCTGCCCTCGACGGGTTCGAACGAAATCCAGCAATTGCGCTGGAACAGTTCGCTCGGCCGCGTCTTGAGGCCAGAGTCGTTGAATCCTTGGTCATCAAAGTGTCGGTCCATGCGGTCGAGCCACGGCGCGATCCAGCCGCCGCCGGATTCGAGAAAACCGATCCGCAATTTCGGATGTCGCTCGCAAACGCCGCCCCAGATCACCGCGAGACACGCCAGCATCATCTCCATCGTGTGGGTGATGATGTGCCGCGCGCCGCGTCCCTCGAAGCGGTCGATGCCGACCTGCGGCATGCCGCCGCCGGCGCCCTCGTGGAAGCCGATCGCGAAATCGAGATCCTCGGCCGCCGCCCAGAACGGCTCGTACATCGGCGCGTCGACCATCTTGTCGCTGTACGGGTTGGGACGGATAAAGCCGCCCTTGAACCCGAGCTCCTTCTTGGCAAAGCGCATCTCGGCGATTGCCAGATCGACCGATTGCAACGGCAGCATCGCAATCCCGAACAGTCGGTCGGGATAGGGTTTGCAGTAATCGGCGAGCCAGCGGTTGTAGGCGCGGCAGGTCGCGGCCGCGAGTTCGGGATCGTGGATCGCACCGGAGAACAGACCGAGCGTCGGATACAGGAACACCGCGTCGATGCCGTCCGCATCCATGTCCGGCATGCGGGCATGCGGGTCGAACCCGCCCTTGCGGCCTTCCTTGTACTCCATCGTATTACTGGCGACGACACCCTGGCGCGCGCCGACCCCGCCGGCGCCGCCGAGCCCGGCCTGCGCGCTGCCGAGGATTTGCTCCTCGATGACGAGGCGCTCCTTGCCGTCCTTGTCCTTGATCAGCCGCGGCGCCCGGTTGCGGAAGCGGGGCTCCATGTAATTGTCCCACAGATCGAGCGGCTCGAGCACATGCCCGTCGGCATCGACGACATTGTAGGCGCGACCCATCAGCGTGTTCCTCCCGAGAGTAGGTAACGCGAAGGGACGCAATGGATACGCAAGGGCACGCGACGGCATTTCAGCCGCTGCGCCGACTTCGCGTCCTTCGCGTACCCTTCGCGTCCTTTACGTTAGCTATCGATCAGTTCAGGCCGTAGAAGCCCATCGCGCCGCCGGCCATGACCTGGTGCTTGGTCGCGTCGGACAGCCCTTCGAGCCGCTGTCTGACCATGGCGGGCGCGCCGGGGAAGAAGCCGTCCGGGTGCGGGTAGTCGGTCGCCCACATGATCTTATGCGGCCCGACATAGTCGGCGAGCACCTTGAGGCTGCCCTCGACCGGCTCGAACGAAATCCAGCAATTGCGCTGGAACAATTCGCTTGGCCGTATCGTCAGCCCCGAGTCATTGAAGCCCTGATCGTCGAAATGGCGGTCCATGCGGTCGAGCCACGGCGCGATCCAGCCGCCGCCGGACTCCAGAAAGCCGATGCGGATCTTCGGGTGCTTCTCGCAGACGCCGCCCCAGATCACCGCCAGGCAGGCCAGCATCATCTCCATCGTATGGGTGATGATGTGCCGCGCCCCGCGCCCTGCGAAGCGGTCGATGCCGACTTGCGGCATCCCCGCCGCGGCGCCTTCGTGGAAGCCGATCGAGAAATCGAGATCTTCCGCCGCCGCCCAGAACGGCTCGTAATCGGGGTGGTTGATCATCTTGTTGTTGTAGGGGTTCGGGCGGATAAAGCCGCCCTTGAAGCCGAGCTCCTTTTTGGCAAAGCGCATCTCGGCGATCGCCAGTTCGACTTCCTGCATCGGCAGCATCGCGACACCGAACAGCCGGTCGGGGTAGGGCTTGCAGTAATCCGCGAGCCAGCGGTTGTAGGCGCGGCAGGTCGCGGCGGCGAGCTGCGGGTCGTGGATCGCGCCGGAGAACAGGCCCAGGCTCGGATAGAGAAAGGCCGCGTCGATCCCGTCTGCGTCCATGTCGGGGATGCGCTTGTGCGGGTCGAAGCCGCCGGGCTTGCCGTCCTGGTATTCCATCGCATCGGCCGCGACGACGCCCTGCCGCGCCCCGACGCCGCCGATGCCGCCGATGCCGCGCTGGTTGTTGCCGACGACATGCTCGTCCATGACGAGGCACTGCTTGCCGTTCTCGCCGGTGACGATGCGGGGCGCCCGGTCGCGGAACCCGGGGTCGATGTATTTGTCCCAGAGATCGAGCGGCTCGAGGATGTGACCGTCGGCGTCGACGACATTGTAGGCGCGGCTCATCTCAATTCCTCCGGAGCGGGATTTCGAAGCTGCGGCATCCTAGCGCAGCGGCCGCTTTGGCGGAAGCTGAATGTCGTTCAGGATTCCGAACGCGCACCAAAAAAGTCTACGACGGTTCCCTCGCCCGTGATGCTGACGATCTGGCTGCGGTCAGCCCGAGCACTGACCGAAGCAGAACCCACACGATCAGCGGGCATCGGTTCTAGGTGCTTTAATAACGACGGCTGCCCCAACCGCCCCAACGCCGGCCGCCACCGCTGCCCTCCCAATAACCGCCGCCCCGGACGAGCCTGACGACGAGCAGCAACAGGATAGCGCCTATCGTGGCGTCGGCGATTGCCGCGATGATTCCGACACCGAGGTGAACGCCGAGCCGAGGCAGCAGCCAGTCCCCAATGAAGGCACCGATGATCCCAACGACGAGATCGCCAACGATTCCAAATCCGGTTCCGCGCACGATTTGACCGGCCAACCAGCCGGCAACCACGCCGACGAACAGGATCACAACGAGACTTTCACCCGACATATTCATGCCCTCAGGAGGTTCAGATGTACTGTAAATCCATCCGAAATCATTTCTGACCGCTGGAAAGATCATAATAAATATAGGGCATATTGCCCCGACCGTGTGTTTTATATTGGTAATTATTTGTGTCTACGTCGTGCGGACAGTCTTGTTTGCTCCCAATGGGACCAAGGCCAAGGCGCTGAGCGCCGTGCGAAATGACGCTTGTGCCCGAGCCTGAGGGGTGCGCATCTAAGTTGATGAAAGCGCTCCGCGTGCTCGTCGTCGAGGACGACGCCTTAATCGCCATGCTGCTGACGGAAATGCTCGCAGGCATGGGGCACGACGTTTGTGCAACAGCGGCCACCGAGGCCGAGGCGGTGATCGCTGCCACTCGCTACGGCCCGGACCTGATGATCGTGGATGCCGGGTTGGGTCGGGGAAGCGGCGTTTCCGCTGTCGAGGAAATACTCCGAGCGGGGCCGCTCGCACACGTGTTCATCAGCGGCGATGCTGGAAGGCTGCGGGTGCGCAAGCCGGATGCAGTGGTTGTCCGCAAA
>VAZF01000058.1 GCA_005888425.1 Alphaproteobacteria bacterium | reverse complement strand
GAGCATCGACAAAGGGTCTCCCGAACTCTCGGGTCTGTTTGCGGCGAATAGCGGCTTTTCCCTGGTCGGGAAGGCAGTCACCCCGGCTTCGCCTCGGCTCGGCGCGGCGTCGTTCTGGTTCGCCACCGCCATCAGCTTGGCGAGTTTGGCCGCGGCGGCCGGGATCACGGTCGCCGGCGATCCGCCTGCGATCGCCGAACTCCAGGAACCACCGGGCGCGGCAGCGCCTGTTGTCACTGTTGCTGCTGCGGCTGCCGCTTCCGGTCCCGCTGCCGCTTCGGGTGCAGCTATCGCGCCGGCGGTCGATGAGCGGGCCACACGCGCCAAGAATCCGCGCATGCTGCCCGTCGTGCTGCGCGGTCAGCCCGCGAAGGCCGGCATCGGGTCCTAAGCCGCCGCACTGCCCCGCGGGAGCCCGGGAGCTTAATTCAGGCCGGGAGGATGGCGCTCGTGCCAGTCGGTCGCCTGCTGATAGGCCCAGCCGATCCGGAGCGCCGTCGCCTCGTCATAGGGGCGGCAAATGATGTGCAAGGACAACGGCAGGCCCGTCGCGGTGAAGCCGTCCGGCACCGAGAGCGCACATAATTCGAGCAGGTTGACAAAGCGGGTGAAGAACGCCGGCGTTGTTGCCTGGTCGATCGAATCGACCGGGATTGCCGGTGTCTGCGTTGTCGGCGTCAGCAGCGCATCGACCTCCTGGAACGCGCCCAGGAAGGCGCGCTTCATCGCGTCGCGCTCGGCGAGCGCGGCGAGATAATCGGGCGCGGTGATACGGGCGCCGGGCTGGATGCGCGGCCTGACCGCCGAGTCGATCGGCAGCGCAGGATCGTCGACCAGCTTGCCCACCAGCTGATAGGCCTCGGATGCGATGATCCGGCCGACCGCGCGCGTCGCATCGGCAAACCGGCACGGCAGCGCCAGATCGACGATCTCGGCGCCGAGCCGGCCCAGCGCATCGAGCGCCGCATCGTAGGCGGCGAGCACCTCCGGGGTGCAGCCGTCGCGCTCGCCCTGCGGCATGCGCGCGAGGCGGAGTCCCTTGACGCCGCGCCGCAGCCCCGCGGTCACGTGCTGTGGCTGCGGCGCCGACAGCGTGCGGGGGTCGAGCGGATCCGGACCGGGCATGACGCTGTAGAGCAACGCCGCGTCCTCGACCGAGCGCGCCATCGGCCCCGGCGTGTCGAGCGAGGGTGCGAGCGGCAGGATGCCATAGGTGCTGACTCGGCCGATCGTCGTCTTGAGACCCGAGAGGCCGCACCACGACGCCGGCAGCCGCACCGAGCCGCCGGTATCGGTGCCGATGCCCCACGGCGCCATGCCGGACGCGACCGCGACGCCGGTGCCGCTGCTCGACCCGCCCGGCGTACGGGGTGTCTGCGATCAGCTTGCGGGCCAGCGTGGCGGTGGCCGGCGAACGCCGGTCGCGCCACGCCATCGAGCCGCCGGTCGTGACCCGCCCTTCGAGGTCGATCAAATCCTTCAGCGCGATCGGGACGCCGTGCAGCGGGCCGACCGAATGGCCCGAGCGGATCGCCTTATCGGCGGCCTCGGCGGCAAGTCGGGCATCGTCGCCATAGACATCGATGTAGGCGTGCAGTTTGCCGTCGAGCCGCGCGATGCGCGCGAGAAACGCCTCGACAATATCGACAGGCGACAGACGCCGCGCTGCGATCTCGGCGGCGAGCTGGTGAGCCGGCTGATAGGTCGGATCGGTGTTGGAAGAGCGCATCGGGATCACTTCGGAAAAAGGCGGCGATAGACGCCGGGCGAGCCGACATCATGCCGCATAAAAGCGCGGACACGGTTGCTCCAGGGATTGCTATCGCGCGCCTTATCCCATTCCGGAGTTTCCGAGACGCCGGCATGCTCGAATTCGTAAAGCGTCAAATATTTCGGCTGACCGTCGATCGCCACATAGCGACGCGCTCCGAGACAACCCGGGCATTTGAGGTAAGGCGGGATATACGCGGTGTTGTACCAGTCGTTGAACTCCTCCTCGACCATCGCCGGGATGTCGATGCGCCCCATCTGCAGAAACGGCGCGGGCTCGCGCGTCTGCTCGACCGGGCTGGTCTTGAGGGGAAAGATCTGGCGGTAACCGTTAAGGAGATAATTGCGCCCGATCGTCCCGCCGGAAGAGGAGACCCGCCGCGCCGACGGCCGGAAGCGGACGCCCTCAAGAAAGGCCGGGCTGCGCAATACATCCGGGTGCTCCAATTCGTAGAGCGCCAGGTATTTCGGGCTACCCTTCAGCGCCTCGTAGCGGCCCGCGCTCAAGAAACCCGGCACCGCGAGAAGATGCGCAATGTGCTCTTCGTCATACCACCGGTGATACTCGGCCTCGTATTGCGGATCGATGTCGGCCCACACCATCAACAGGCCGGTGCCGCGCGTTTTGGCCATGGCGGTCTCCCTAGCGTCTCGGGCATTTAACACCGCCCCGGCGAGCGAGGCGAGCGAGGAGATCGGTTGCCTTCCGGCGACAGCCCCTCGCCAAATCCGGCCAGGCGACTACAATGCACCGGCTGCGGCATTTCGGCGCAAACCGGCCGGATACGCGATGGCGGAGCGGGAAACCAAGCACATCATCCGGCAATGGAACCGGGAGATCGAGGACGAGACCCGGCGGCTTGCGGCGCGCGGCAAGGATTCGGGTCCGTGGCGGGCGGTCGTCTGGGGCGCGATCTGGGTGTTGTGGCTCGGCGCTCTGCTGGCCCTCATCGCGCTGCTAAAGCCGTGGCATTGACGCGCCGAGCGGCCGGAGGGCATGAGCGATGTATGCGGTCATTTTCGAAGTCGAGCCCGCGCCGGGGCGGCGTCAGGACTATCTCGACATCGCCGCGCAATTGCGCCCCGAGCTCGAGCAGATCGACGGCTTTATCTCGGTCGAGCGCTTTCAGAGCCTGACGCAGGAAGGCAAGATCCTGTCGCTCTCATTCTGGCGCGACGAGGAGGCCGTGGCGCGGTGGCGGTCTCACGCGCAGCATCGCAAGGCGCAGCGCGCCGGCCGCACCGGCGTCTTCAAGAATTATCGGCTGCGGGTTGCCGCCGTCATGCGCGATTACGGGCTCGAAGACCGCGCCGAAGCGCCGCAATCCCCGCCCGAGCTTTAGCTATTCCCACGGAATTTTTGGCGCGGGACCGAGTTTCGCGGGGCCCAAAAACATTTCGCCGTTCTGGATCGTAAACGATGCGGTGATCGCCGGACGGCCGGACGGACCGGCCTTGGCCAGCATCGCCAGCCCGATCCGCGCCAGGCGGGCATCGCTCGCCTTCATGCGCCCCGCCGCGACGAGCGCGTTCATCAATTCGTCGTAGCCCTCGACCGCGCCGGAAAACGCGCCCATCGGCTGCAGATCGCTATCGAGCGCCAACGTCCCCGACCCGCTGACCGCGAGCGTGCCCCAGCGCAGCGTGAAATTATCGATCTCGGCGGTGCCGCCCTCGTCCCGCCACCCGGTTGCCGCCTGGCGCGGCGGACCGGAGGGGATCGAGCCCTTGACCGTGACGCCCAAAGCGAGTTCGTCGAGCAGGTTGCGAAACGGGCTGGGCGCCTGCGGCAGCTTGACGTCATGCAAGTCGGCAGCGAGCGCGATGTTGCTGTCGCGGTGCGTTGCCGGCGCTCGCACCGGCAGAACCAGCCAGAGATCCGCCCTACCCGCGGCCAGCGGTTCGCTTGCGTCCAAGCGCGGGGCGTCGAGGCTGAGCCAGATCGTCGCGCCGCCTTCGGGAACCGCCGAAACTGCGCCCTCCACCGCGCGCGCCGAGACTGTCGCGGCCGGTTTTCCCTCGGGGCCCACGACGGCACTCAGGCCCCGCGGCGCCGCCAGATGCCAGACCCCAAAACTCCAGGGATGCGCGCTGGCGGACAAGAACAGCATGCGGATATCGGCCGGCGGATTGATCGCCTCGTCGCGCAACGCGGCATCGCTCAGCTCCAGGCGGAACGCAAACGGGAAACCGGCGACCCGCAGGGTGCGCCATGACGCCGCGATCTTTTGCGCGCGCGCCGCCTCCGCCCAATCGCCGAGGCCTTGCTCGATCTTGCCGGCGGTGATGAACCAGAATGCCGTGTAGCCGCCCGCCAGGATCAGCAGCAGGGCGGTGACAAATAGAAGACCCGTGCGGCGGCGCATGCCGGGGTTATAGCGCGCCCCGCCCAACCCTGCTTAAATTTCCCGACCCACGGGAGAGATGCCGATGAAGAAGGTTGAGATCACCGCCTATGGCGCACCGGAGGAGATCGCGGATTGCGTCGAGGCGCCCGATGTCGGCGCGCCCGGCCCGGGCGAGATCGTGTTCGACGTACTGGCTTTCCCGATCAACCCGGCGGACCTCTCGATGTGCCGCGGCAATTACCGGCTGCGGCCGCCCTTGCCGGCAACACCGGGCGCCGAATGTGTCGGCCGGGTCGCCGCCGTCGGGATCGGCGTCGGCGGCATCAAACCCGGCGACATCGTCATCAATTTGCAGCGCGAGAACTGGACGCAGCGCCGCCGCATCGATGCCAAGGATGCGATCCCGCTGCCGGCCGGGCTCGACCTCGACCAGGCGGCGATGCTGCGCATCAACCCCGCCACGGCGCTGCTGCTGCTCGAGGACCATGTCGCGCCGAAGCCGGGCGAGTGGGTCATCCAGAACGTCGCCAACTCGGCGGTCGGCCGCCACCTGATCGTGCTCGCGAAGCAGAAGGGCCTGCGCACGGCCAATGTCGTGCGGCGCGACGATGTCGCCGCCGAGCTGAAGAGCCTAGGCGCGGATGTCGTGCTGGTCGACGGCGACGATCTCGCGGCGCGCACCCATGACGCGGTCGGCGGCGCCCCGATCCGCCTCGGCATCGACGCCGTCTCGGGCACCGCGTGCAAACGCATCGCCGACTCCGTGGCGGATGGCGCGGTGGTTGTCAGCTATGGCGCGATGTCGGGCGAGGACCTCGTCATGAGCCGGCCGGCGCTGAGCTTTCGCGGGGTCAGCCTGACGGGGTTCAATCTTGGCCGTGGCCTAGCCAAGCGCAGCCCGCAGCAGGTGCGCGCGCTCTATGCCGATCTCGCGATCAAACTGCGCGACGGCGTCTTGAAAGCGCCGATCGAGGCGACCTACCCGATCGAGGACATCAAGCAGGCCCTGACGCACGCCCAGCGCGGCGGCCGCAACGGCAAGGTTCTGGTCTTGCCGAACGGGCGGCTCGGTGCCAGTTAGAACGGGCGAGAAAAAGCCTTTACGGCGCGCCAAAGGAGGAAGGCCATGTCCCTCAACGGTCACCGTTACGATGTCGGCGGCGTGCTGCTCGAGCGGCCGTTCAAGATCCGCCGCCTCGGCCATTTCGGCTTCAACTTCGACAAGCTGGAAGAGGCCCGCGAGTTCTACGGCGATCTCCTCGGCTTCACGGTTTCCGACAAGGCCGATTTCTCCCGCGCGCCGTGGTTTCCGAAAGACAAGAGCCTTGGCGACAATCACGGATATTTCATGCGGTATCGCCGAGGCGCACAGCTATTTCGAAGAGCAGCAGGTGCCGATCCAGCGGGTCGGGCGCGACATGCCGGGCAGCAACTGGCACACCTATGTCTACGACCCCGACGGCCATACCAACGAGCTCTATTACGGAATCGAGCAGATCGGCTGGAACCAGCGCTCGAAGCCGCGCGACATGTATTACCGCGGCTTCCGCGAGAAACCGGGATTGCCGCAGATGTCGGAGGCTGCCGAGATCGCCGATGCGCAGGCAAAAGGCATCGATATCTTCTCCGGCAACCGCCCCGATGTGCCAACGGGCGAAACCTACGATGTCGAAGGCGTGCTCTTGGCGCGGCCGTTCAAGATCACCAAGATCGGCCCGGTCGCGCTGTTCGTCGATGACGTCGATCGCGCCGAAGCCTTTTACACCCAGCGGCTCGGCCTCACCCGAAGCGAGGACACCGACTACAAAGGCGCGCGCTGCACTTTCCTGCGCTGCGGGCTGGAGCATCACTCGCTTGCGTTGTTCCCGAAGGAATTGCGCAAGACGCTCGGCCTCAGGCCCGACACGACCTGCATGTCGTTTGGGGTCGAGCTCGGCAGCTACGCGCAGCTCCGCGCCGCGGTGACGTTTCTGAAGGAGCGCGGCTGCACGCTGATCGACTCGATCCCCCCCGAGCTTTATCCCGGCATCGACTATTCGGCCTTCGCGCTCGACCCGGACGGCCACTGCATTCAGCTTTATTATTACATGGAGCAGATCGGCTGGGACGGCCGAGTGCGCCCGGCATCCGAGCGCCGCAAGGTCAATGGCGAGGGCTGGCCCGAGGTATTGCCGCCGCTCTCGGACACCTACGCCGACCAGGTCTTCCAAGGCCCGCTCGGCTAGCGCATCAAGTACACGCCCCGGCGAAAGCCGGGGCCGACTTGTCCGTCGCTCTGACGCTTGATCGGTGGGTCCCGGCTTTCACCGGGACGCGATTCTCTAGAAGAAAATGCTGACGTTCTTGGCGGATAGCACGTTTTGGTCGAGCGTCATTTTGCGGCTCGCGATTTTCAAGGCGCCGTCGATGCGGCGCAATAGATCCTGCCGCGCGCCGACATAAAAATCCTCTTCGCTCTCGGCCCGGCTGCGGTAGACGATGAAGTTGGAATAGACCGTCAGCTCCGGCCCGGGCTCGCCGGCGAGTTCGATATTGCCGATCATGTGGCGGGTGCGCGACGGCGGGTCCTCCGCCCAGGCCATGCCGGTCTCGAGCCGCGCGACGCGCGCGGAGAGCGTCTCCTTCGTCTCGTCGAGGATCGACAACTCGTCCGCGCGCGTCTTGTCGTCCTCGACATAGCGGTTGGGGCTGAGGATCGAGATCGCTTTGCTGTTGCGCGGATAGCGGTTTGCGCGCGCCCCCATCCAGTAGCGGACATCTTCGGTGAACAGATCGAGCCATTCGTCGAAACGGCGCTCGTCCAGAAGGCGCGCTTCGCGGTAGAGGAATT
>VAZF01000182.1 GCA_005888425.1 Alphaproteobacteria bacterium | reverse complement strand
GTCGGGGAGGGTGCCGTCTCGCGGGTGATTGGGCAAGCGGTCGTCCCGACGTTGGCCGGGAGAGAATAAAAACGGTCTGGACGGAGCGGGGGAGGGGTGGACCCTTCCCCTGCCGTATCAGTCTTCGCCGGCGGCGAGCTGCGGCGGCGCCGCCTCGGCGGCAGCCTCCTGCTCGGCCGCGATCGCCGCGAGCTGACGATCGCGCTCGGCGGCGACCTCGCGCAGATGCGCGATGACGCTGCCGGTCCCAGCGGGGATCAGGCGTCCGACGATGACGTTCTCCTTCAACCCCTGCAGGTTGTCGATACGGCCGGAGACCGCCGCCTCTGTGAGGACGCGGGTTGTCTCCTGGAACGATGCCGCCGAGATGAAGGAGTTGGTCTGCAGGCTCGCCTTGGTGATGCCTTGCAGGACCGGTCGCGCCGTCGCCGGCCGCAGCCCTTCCGCTTCGACCTTGGCGTTCTCGCGGTCGAACTCGGAGCGGTCGATCTGCTCGCCGGCGAGGAAGGTCGTCTCGCCGGGATCGTCGATCTCTACCTTCTGCAGCATCTGGCGCACGATGACTTCGATGTGCTTGTCATTAATGCGCACGCCCTGCAATCGGTAGACCTCCTGGATCTCGTTGATCAGGTAGCTCGCGAGCTCCTCGACCCCAAGGATGCGCAGGATGTCGTGCGGCACGCGGTTGCCGTCCAACATCAGGTCGCCCTTCAGGACGTAATCACCCTCCTGCACGCTGATGTGTTTGCCCTTGGGGATCAGGTACTCGACCGACTCGCCGGAGCCCTCGTTCGGCACCACGACGATGCGCCGCTTGGTCTTGTAATCCTTGCCGAATTCGACGCGGCCTTCGCTCTCGCTGATAATCGCGAAATCCTTCGGCTTGCGCGCTTCGAACAGCTCGGCGACACGGGGTAGACCGCCGGTGATGTCGCGCGTCTTCGAGGATTCCCGCGGCATCCGGGCGAGCACATCGCCGGCCTTGACGTGCGCGCCGCCATCGACCGACAGGATCGCGTCGACCGGCAGGAAGTAGCGCGCCTCGAGACCGTTCGCCAAGGTCAGCACCTCGCCCTTTGCGTCGCGCAGGGTGATGCGCGGGCGCAGGTCGCCGCCGCGCGGCTGCTGCTTCCAATCGATGACCACCTTTGAAGAGATGCCGGTCGCCTCGTCGAGCACCTCGCGCATCGAGACGCCCTCGATCAGATCGACGTAATGCGCGACGCCGTCCTTCTCGGTGATGATCGGGATCGTGTACGGGTCCCACTCGGCGATACGGTCGCCGCGCTTGACCTGCGCGCCCTCGTCGACGAGCAGCCGCGCACCGTAGGGCACACGATGCCGCGCCTTCTCGCGGCCCGCCTCGTCGAGCAGCACCATCTCGCAGTTGCGGCCCATAGCGACAGGCAGCCCCGTCGAGTTGATGACGACGTTGCGGTTCTTGACCTCGATCGTCGCGTCGAACGCCGCCTCGATCGAGGATTGCTCGGCGCCACGCTGCGCCGCGCCGCCGATGTGGAAAGTCCGCATCGTCAGCTGTGTGCCGGGTTCGCCGATGGATTGCGCTGCGATGACGCCAACCGCCTCGCCCATATTCACCATCGTGCCGCGGGCCAGGTCACGGCCATAGCATTTGCCGCAGACCCCCGTGGCCGCCTCGCAGGTCAAGACCGAACGGATCGACACGGCGTCAATGCCGGCGCGCTCGATCGCGTCGATTGCGTCCTCGTCGATCAGCTCTGCGGCTTTGAGCACCACCTCGCCGCTCAACGGATCGAGCACGTCGACCGCGGCGCAGCGGCCGATAATGCGGTCGGCGAGCGTCGCGATGATCTCGCCGCCATCGACGACGGCGCGGGTCAAGAGGCCGCGGGTCGTGCCGCAATCCTCTTCGGTGATGATCGCGTCCTGCGCGACGTCGACCAGCCGGCGCGTCAGATAGCCGGAATTGGCTGTCTTCAGCGCGGTATCCGCGAGACCCTTGCGCGCGCCATGCGTCGAGTTGAAGTACTCGAGCACGGTCAACCCTTCCTTAAAGTTCGAGATGATCGGCGTCGCGATGATCTCGCCCGAGGGCTTTGTCATCAGGCCGCGCATGCCGGCCAGCTGCTTGATCTGCGCCACCGAGCCGCGAGCACCCGAGTCAGACATCATCCAGACCGAGTTGATCGGCTCGCCGGGCCGCTGCGCGCGGATGACCTTGATCATCTCCTCGGCAACCCGCTCCGAGCAGCTGGTCCAGGCATCGACCTCCTTGTTGTATTTCTCGCGCTGAGTGATGAGCCCGTCCTGGTACTGCTGCTCGTATTCCTTGACCTTCTCCTGCACGTCGGCCACGAGGCGATGCTTCGCCTCGGGGATGATCAGATCGTCCTTGCCGAAAGAGATGCCGGCCTTGCACGCTTGCTGGAAGCCGAGCGTCATCAGCCGGTCGCAGAAGATGACCGTCTCCTTCTGCCCGCAATGGCGATAGACCTGGTCGATCAGATCGCTGATCTGCTTCTTGGTGAGCAGCTGGTTGATCAGATCGAAGCTGACATTCGGGTTCCGCGGCAGGATCTCGGACAGCAGCATGCGTCCCGGCGTTGTATCGACGCGACGCACGATCGGGTGGCCGTCAGCATCGACCGTCTGATAACGGGCCTTGATGCGGGTATGGAGTGAAACGGTTTTCGCCGCCAAGGCCTGCTCGATATCGCCAATGCTCGTAAACCCTGGCACCGGCACCAGAACGACGCGCTCGTCGTCAACGGCGCGCTTCAAATCCTCGAGCTTCTTCCAGACAAAAGGCGTCTCCGGATCTTCGAGGTTGAAGATCGTGATGTCGCGCCGCTCCAGGCTTTGCTGGAACGCGTCGCGCGCCGCGGCTGCGCCCTTCTGAGTGCCGAATTCCGGCCAGTTCATCCGGGGATGGACCGCGATTTCGCCTTTGAGGAGCCGATCCACCACAGGAGAGTCGGCCTTACCCAATTCGCGAGCGAGGCGCGATGGCTTCTCGCCAGGCGCATAGAGGAACGCGGTTCCGGCCTTGATCGCCTTCTGCATCCCACCGATGACGTCGTGCTGATCGCCGCGGGCAAAGCCGCCGAGCGGCAATGCCAATCCCGCTATGTCCGGGCGCTCCATCGTAATGTGATAGAGGCCGAGAACGATGTCCTGCGACGGCACGATGATCGGCTTGCCGTTCGCCGGGCTCAGGATGTTGTTTGTCGACATCATCAGGACGCGCGCTTCGAGCTGCGCTTCCAGCGACAGCGGCACATGCACCGCCATCTGGTCGCCGTCGAAATCCGCATTGAAGGCGGTGCAGACCAGCGGATGCAGCTGGATCGCCTTGCCCTCGATCAGCACCGGCTCGAACGCCTGGATGCCGAGGCGGTGCAGCGTCGGGGCGCGGTTCAGCAACACCGGATGTTCGCGGATCACCTCCTCGAGGATGTCCCAGACCTCCGGCCGCTCCTTCTCGACCATGCGCTTGGCCGCCTTGATCGTGCTGGCGAGGCCATAGAGCTCGAGCTTTGAGTAGATGAACGGCTTGAACAGCTCGAGCGCCATCTTCTTCGGCAGGCCGCATTGATGCAGCTTCAATTCCGGGCCGACGACGATGACCGAGCGGCCCGAATAGTCGACGCGCTTGCCCAAGAGGTTCTGGCGGAAGCGGCCCTGCTTGCCCTTCAGCATGTCGGATAGCGACTTCAGCGGCCGTTTGTTGGCGCCGGTGATTACCCGGCCGCGGCGGCCGTTATCGAACAGCGCGTCGACGGCCTCCTGCAGCATCCGCTTCTCGTTGCGCACGATGATGTCGGGCGCGCGCAGCTCGATCAGGCGCTTCAGCCGATTGTTGCGGTTGATGACGCGGCGATAGAGGTCGTTGAGGTCGGAGGTCGCGAAGCGGCCGCCATCGAGCGGCACCAGCGGGCGCAGCTCGGGCGGGATGACCGGCACGACTTCGAGGATCATCCATTCCGGCCGGCTATGCGACTCGACGAACGCCTCGACGAGCTTCAGCCGCTTGACGAGCTTTTTGCGGCGCGCCTCAGAGGTCGTATCGCGCAACTCTTCGCGCAGCCGGACCTTTTCCTCCTGGCAGTCGATCGCCGACAGCATGACGCGGAGGGCCTCGGCGCCGATCGCGGCGGTGAACTGGTCGTCGCCGTAATCGTCCTGCGCCTTCAGATATTCTTCCTCGTTGAGCAGCTGATGCAGCTTGAGCGGCGTCAAGCCCGGCTCGATCACGACGTAGCTCTCGAAGTAGAGAACCTTTTCGAGATCCTTCAGAGTCATGTCGAGCAACAGCCCGATGCGGCTCGGCAGCGACTTCAGAAACCAGATATGCGCCACCGGCGAGGCGAGCTCGATATGGCCCATGCGGTCGCGGCGCACCTTCGACAAGGTGACCTCGACGCCGCACTTCTCACAGATGATGCCGCGGTACTTCATCCGCTTGTACTTGCCGCACAAGCACTCGTAATCCTTGATCGGCCCGAAGATGCGGGCGCAGAACAACCCGTCCCGCTCCGGCTTGAAGGTGCGATAGTTGATCGTCTCGGGCTTCTTGATCTCGCCGTAGGACCAGGAGCGGATGCGCTCCGGGCTGGCGATCGAGATCCGGATCTGGTCGAAGCTTTGCGGCCCCGAAACCTGCCCGAAGATGTTCATCAACTCATTCATCGAGGACCCCTCTCGAACAACCGTTCTCCGAGCTCGCTATGCACGCGCGAGCCCGGCGACGGGGCGGCTCCGCCGCCCTGTTAACCGTGTAATTGCAGCCGGATACAGGCCATCAGCGCTGCTCCAGCTCGACATTGAGGCCAAGCGAGCGCAGCTCCTTGACCAGCACGTTGAAGGATTCGGGAATGCCGGCTTCGAAATTGTCATCCCCGCGGACAATCGCCTCGTACACCTTGGTGCGGCCGGAGACGTCGTCCGACTTGACCGTCAGCATCTCCTGCAACGTATAGGCCGCGCCGTAGGCTTCGAGCGCCCATACCTCCATCTCGCCGAAACGCTGACCGCCGAATTGCGCCTTGCCGCCCAGCGGCTGCTGGGTGACCAGGCTGTACGGCCCAATCGAGCGTGCGTGGATCTTGTCGTCCACCAGATGGTGCAGCTTCAGCATGTAGATGTAGCCGACCGTCACCTTGCGATCGAACGGTTCGCCGGTGCGGCCGTCAACCAGCGTCACCTGGCCGGAGGAGGCGAGGCCCGCCCTCTGCAGCATCGCGACGATGTCTTCTTCGCGCGCGCCGTCGAACACAGGGCTGGCCATCGGCACGCCCTCCCTCAGGCTATCGGCCAGTTCGACCAGCTCGTCTTCTGCCAGAGCGTCGATCTGGCTGCGTTCCGGCCCCTCGTAGATCTGGCCGAGCATCTGCCGAAGCCGCCGGTCGCTGCCGCCCGTGCGGCGCACACCTTCGAGCACTTCGCCGATCCGCAGCCCTAGGCCGTGCGAGGCCCAGCCGAGATGGGTTTCGAGGATCTGGCCGACATTCATGCGGCTCGGGACGCCAAGCGGGTTCAGCACAATATCGACCGGGGTGCCGTCTTCCAGATATGGCATGTCCTCTATCGGCATGATGCGCGAGATGACGCCCTTGTTGCCGTGGCGGCCGGCCATCTTGTCGCCGGGCTGCAATTTGCGCTTCACCGCGACGAAGACCTTGACCTGCTTCATGACCCCGGGCGGCAATTCGTCGCCGCGCTGCAGCTTCTCGACCTTGCTTTCGAAGCGGGCGACTAGTTCGGAGACGGCGTCGTCCATCTGCTTCTTCAAGGCCTCGATATCGGCCATGCGCTTGTCGTTGCGGATCGTGATCTGCCGCCATTGCCCGAGCGTGTAATCGCCCAGCACCGCGGCGGTCAGCTTCGTTCCCGATTTCAGGCCTTTCGGTCCCGAGACGGCAATCTGGTTGACCAACAGCTCACCCAGCCGCGCCGCGAAGCTGCGTTCCAGGATCGCGCGCTCATCGTCGCGGTCCTTCGCAAGCCGCTCGATCTCGGCGCGCTCGATCGCCAGCGCACGCTCATCCTTGTCCACGCCCCGCCGCGAGAAGACACGAACCTCGACAATCGTGCCGGAGACGCCCGGCGGCAGCCGCAGCGAGGTGTCGCGGACGTCGGACGCCTTCTCGCCAAAGATCGCGCGCAGGAGCTTCTCCTCCGGCGTCATCGGCGACTCGCCCTTCGGCGTCACCTTGCCGACCAGGATGTCGCCCGGCTTCACCTCGGCGCCGATATAGACGATGCCGGCTTCATCGAGGTTGCGCAGCGCTTCCTCGCCGACATTCGGGATGTCGCGGGTGATTTCCTCCTGCCCGAGCTTGGTGTCGCGCGCGCTCGCCTCGAATTCCTCGATATGGATCGAAGTGAACACATCATCCGAGACGATGCGTTCGGAAATCAGGATCGAATCCTCGAAATTGTAGCCGTTCCAGGGCATGAAGGCGCACAGCACATTCCGGCCGAGCGCCAGTTCGCCCTGTTCGGTCGAGGGCCCGTCGGCGATGATGTCGCCGGCCTGCACGATGTCGCCGACCTTCACAAGCGGACGCTGGTTGATGCAGGTGTTCTGGTTCGACCGCTGGAATTTCAGGAGGTTGTAGATGTCGACGCCGGAGGCCGCGGCCGAGGTCTCCTCGGTGGCGCGGACCACGATACGCGTCGCATCGACCTGGTCGACGGTCCCCGAGCGCCGGGCGATGATCGTCACGCCGGAATCGCGCGCGACCCGTTCCTCCATGCCGGTGCCGACGAGCGGCGCCTCGGCGCGGACCAGCGGCACCGCCTGGCGCTGCATGTTGGATCCCATCAGGGCGCGGTTGGCGTCGTCGTTCTCGAGGAACGGGATCAACGCCGCGGCGACCGAAACGAGCTGCTTTGGCGAGACGTCGATCAGATCGACATCCTCCGGCTTGCACAGGATGAAGTCGCCGTTCTTGCGGCAGTTGGTCAGGTCGGCGGCGATGCGGCCGCGCCGGTCGAGCTCGACATCGGCTTGGCCGATCGCATACTTGCCCTCGTCCATCGCCGACAGATAGATGACCTCGTCCGTCACCCTGCCGCCTGCGACCTTGCGGTACGGGCTCTCGATAAAGCCGTACTGGTTGACCCGCGCGTAAGTCGCCAGGCTGTTGATCAAGCCGATATTCGGCCCTTCCGGCGTTTCGATCGGGCAGATCCGGCCGTAATGGGTCGGATGCACGTCACGCACCTCAAAGCCGGCGCGCTCGCGCGTCAGGCCGCCCGGCCCCAAGGCCGAGAGCCGGCGCTTATGGGTGATCTCCGACAGCGGGTTTGTCTGATCCATGAATTGCGACAGCTGCGAGGAGCCGAAGAACTCGCGCACGGCCGCGGCAGCCGGCTTGGCATTGATCAGATCGTGCGGCATCACCGTATCGATCTCGACCGAGCTCATCCGCTCGCGGATCGCCCGTTCCATGCGGAGGAGACCGACACGGTACTGGTTCTCCATCAGCTCGCCGACCGAGCGCACCCGGCGATTGCCGAGATGGTCGATGTCGTCGATCTCGCCGCGCCCGTCCTTGAGATCGACCAGCACGTTGAGAATGGCGAGGATATCCTGCTTGCGCAGCGCACGGACTGTGTCGTCGGTCGTGAGCCCGAGCCGCGAGTTCATCTTGACCCGCCCGACGGCCGACAGATCGTAACGTTCGGAATCGAAGAACAGGCTGTTGAACAGCGTCTCCGCCGTCTCGAGGGTCGGCGGCTCGCCGGGACGCATGACACGGTAGATGTCGATCAGTGCATCCTCGCGCGTCGCGTTTTTGTCGATTGCCAGCGTGTTGCGGATGTAGGCGCCCTTGCTCTCCGGACCGCGGCTAACGAGGTCGATGTCGAGGATCGGCAACTCCTTGGCGCCGGCCTCCACCAATTGCGCCAGCGTGGGCTCGGTGATCTCGTCGCCTGCCTCGAAATAAACCTCGCCCGTCTGCTCGTTGATGATGTCCTGGGCGAAGAAGCGGCCGATCAGTTCCTCGTCGGGCGCGAGGACGTTCTTCAGCTTGGAATCCTGCAGCCGCTTGGCGATGCGCGGGGTCAACCGCTCGCCGGCGGCGAGCCGGACTTCGCCGGTATCGGCATCGACCAGATCGCTGGGGAGCTTGCCCTTGTACTGCTCCGGGTCGAATGGGGCCATCCACCCCTTGGGACCGCGGCGGAAGGTGATCCGGCCGTAGAACGCGGCGAGGATCTCCTCCTTCGACATGCCGTTCGCCCCGCCCGGCTGCAGCACCTTGCCTTCGCTCTGGGCGCGCTTTGCCGCGGTGGGCGCATCGTCGAGCGCCAGGAGGAGCGTCGTCGCGGGCAGTTTGCGGCGGCGGTCGATGCGGACATACATGTGGTCCTTGGCGTCGAACTCGAAATCGAGCCAGGAGCCGCGATACGGAATGACGCGAGCGGCGAAGAGATACTTGCCCGAGGAGTGCGTCTTGCCCTTGTCGTGGTCGAAGAACACGCCGGGGCTGCGGTGCATCTGGGAGACGATGACCCGCTCGGTGCCATTGATGATGAACGTGCCGTTGCGCGTCATCAACGGCATGTCGCCCATATAGACGTCCTGCTCCTTGATGTCGCGGATCGAGCGCGAGCCGGTGTCCTCGTCGACATCCCACACGACGAGCCGCAGCGTGACCTTCAGCGGCGCGGCGAAGGTGATCCCGCGTTGCTGGCACTCGTCGACGTCGTATTTCGGGGTCTCCAGCTCGTAACGGACAAATTCGAGCTGAGCCCGCTCGGAGAAGTCGCGGATCGGGAAGACCGACTTGAAGACCTCCTGCAGCCCGACACTGACGCGCTGCTCGGCAATGACGCCCATTTGCAGAAAGTGATCGTACGAGGCCCGCTGAACCTCGATCAGGTTGGGCATCGGAGCGACTTCCGGGATGCGCCCGAAAGTTTTGCGGATTCGCTTCTGGCCGTTGAAGGAAATCGCCATTTATATCCCTCGCTGCGGACCGCGCAATTCCCACCCGGGGCGCGGTCCAGATCCTTGGTCGCCGTCACGCCGCCGCTGGCGGCCGGGAGCACCGTCCCCGCAACGCGGCGGGCGGGCTCGGTACAGAAGACGCGAAAGACCGGGCGCGCGAGTACCCTCGCGCCCCGGTTCGACAATCTCAATTTTCAGCGCGGCGCCTACCGGGCGCCGCTGCGCTCTGTCGAAGGTCGTGGCGGACCTACCTTATTTCGACAGTCGCACCCGCATCTTCAAGCTGCTTCTTAATTTTTGCTGCCTCTTCTTTGTTGACCCCCTCCTTGACCGGCTTGGGGGCCGCTTCGACAAGATCCTTGGCCTCTTTCAGACCGAGGCTTGTGATGGCGCGTACTTCCTTGATCACGTTGACCTTTTTCTCACCGATCGCGGCCAGGATGACATCGAATTCGGTCTTTTCCGCTGCTGCCTCGGCCGGCGCCGCGCCGCCGCCAGCTGCCGCCACCGCGACCGGGGCCGCCGCCGAGACGCCCCACTTCTCTTCGAGCATCTTGGCCAGCTCCGCCGCCTCGATGACGGTCAAGGCCGATAGATCATCGACGAGTCTTGTCAGATCAGGCATTTCGTACTCCGCTTCCGCTTGAGTCACCCTTTACGGGCAATTCCCTTCAAATTCAACTGCTTCGCGGCTATTCGCCGCTCTTTTCGGCATATGCCGCCACGACGCGGGCGAGCTGTCCTGCCGGGGTCTGCAACAGGGTCGCCAACTTGGTGGCCGGCGCGTTGAGGAGGCCGATGAGCTTGCTCCGCAGCTCGTCGAGGGACGGCAGGCTCGCCAGCGCCTTGATCGCGGCGGCATCCAGAGCCTGGCCCGACAGGCCGCCGCCAATGACGGTCAGCTTGTTGTTACGGTTGGCATATTCGACCGCCGCCTTGGCCGCCGCGACGGGGTCGCGCGAGAAGGCGATCGCGGTCGGGCCGGTGAACAAGGGCGCGAGGTTCGCGAACGGCGTCCCCTCCAAGGCCCGCCGCACCAGCCGGTTCTTGGTCACGCGATAGCGCGCCCCGGCATTGCGCATCTGCCGCCGCAATTGCGTGACCTCATCGACCGTGAGCCCGGTCTGGTGCGTCACGACGACGCAAACCGTCTCGGCGAGATCATCGTGCAGCGCCGTGGCGATCTGCTGCTTCTGGGTTCGATCCACCTACCGTCTCCGAACTCCGGCGCCGCTCGGGGCGTCGGGAACACTAGGCACCGCCAGGCTCGCTAGCCCTGGCGCCGGTCCAAAGAAACAATACCCGCCGCGCTGACGGCCGAGGCCGCCGGCGCGGGTTTCGAGCTAGGCCCGCGGCTCCTCGGCGAGGCCGCCGATATCGACCTTGACCGATGGCCCCATTGTCGAGGTCAGGCTCACCCGCTTGATGTAGGTGCCCTTGACGCCGCTCGGCTTGCCCCGAGTGATCGCGCTGACAAAGGCGCGCACATTATCGACGAGCGCGTCCTCCGTAAAGCTCGCTTTGCCTACACCGGCATGGACGATCCCGGCCTTCTCGGCGCGGAACTCGACCTGGCCGCCTTTGACCGCCTGGACGGCCTCGGTCACGTTCTGCGTGACCGTGCCGAGACGCGGGTTCGGCATCAGCCCGCGCGGCCCCAAGATCTTCCCGAGCCGGCCGACCACCGCCATCATGTCCGGCGTCGCGATGGCCCGGTCGAAATCGATTTGGCCGGCCTGCACCTTTTCGGCCAAGTCTTCCGCGCCGACGATGTCGGCGCCCGCGGCTTCCGCCTCCTTGGCGCGGTCGCCGCGAGCAAACACCGCAACCCGCACACTCTTGCCGGTGCCGTGCGGCAGCATGACCGTACCGCGCAGGTTCTGATCGGGTTTGCGCGGGTCGAGGTTCAGGTTCATCGCGATCTCGACGGTCTCGTCGAATTTCGCTGCGGACCGCGACTTGATCTGCTTAACCGCCTCCTCGAGCTTCACCGGCGGGGCTGCCGGATCGAGCCCTTCATAGGCCTTTTTGAGGCGTTTGCCGGTTTTGGCCATGCTTCCCTCCGCCGCTATTCGATAACTTCAAGGCCCATCGACCGCGCCGAGCCGATTACCATCTGGCACGCCGCATCGAGGTCGTTTGCATTGAGATCCGGCATCTTCTTTTCCGCGATGTCGCGGATCTGCGCCATCGTGACCCGCCCGACCATGTCGCCCTTGCCGGTCGTCTGCGAGCCTTTCTCGATTCCCGCCGCTTTTTTGAGAAAGTAGCTTGCCGGCGGCGTCTTGGTCACAAAGGTGAAGCTGCGATCGCCATAGGCGGTGATCACGACCGGGATCGGCATGCCGGGTTCGAGGTTCTGGGTCTGTGCGTTGAACGCCTTGCAGAACTCCATGATGTTGAGTCCGCGCTGACCCAATGCCGGCCCGATCGGCGGTGACGGGTTCGCCTTTCCGGCCGGCACTTGCAATTTGATCATGCCGACGACTTTTTTTGCCATGAGCTTGCCCCTCGGCCGGCGAAACCGGCTCTATACCTTCTCGACTTGCGAATATTCCAGCTCGACCGGCGTCGCGCGGCCAAAGATCGACACGGCAACCTTGATCCGCGATTTCTCCTCGTCGACCTCTTCCACGACGCCGTTGAAGGAGGTGAACGGCCCGTCGGCGACCCGCACCTGTTCGCCGATCTCGAAGGTAATCGATGGTTTTGGCCGTTCGATCCCCTCTTGCACCTGGCGCATGATGCGGGTGGCCTCCGCCTCGCTGATCGGCGATGGACGGCCGCGGCCGCCGAGGAAGCCAGTAACCTTGGCGGTGTTTTTGACGAGATGCCATGTCTGGTCGTCGAGATCCATCTTGATCAGCACGTAACCCGGGAAGAACTTGCGCTCCGAGCTGACCTTGGCGCCGCGCTTGACCTCGACGACCTCCTCGGTCGGGACGAGGATTTCCTCAAAGCGTTCGGCGAGGCCCTTCTGCTCGGCCTGCTCGCGGATCGCAGTCGCGACCTTCTTCTCAAATCCGGAATAGACGTGGATTACGTACCAGTGGCTCGCCATTTCGCAGCTCCAGACCTACTGGCTCAGCCCGAAGAGGAACCGCACGCCATAGGACAACATCTGATCGACGAAGAAGAAGAACGCCGCCGCGATGAACACCATCACGAACACCATCCCCGTCGTCACCAGCGTCTCCTTGCGGGTCGGCCAGGTGACCCGGGACATTTCCTGACGGACCTGGTGCAGGAATTCGGCGGCGTTGGTCTTGGCCATCTCAGATCAGTTCCGTCTCATCCGTCTCGTCGGTGCACTCGCCAAATATGGCCCTGCCGCCTTGATCTTCCAGCATATCGGTCCGCTCGCGGCCTCGGCATGGCAGGAGTGGAGGGGCTCGAACCCCCAACCCCCGGTTTTGGAGACCGGTGCTCTACCAGTTGAGCTACACTCCTAAATCCCAATGCCGCGCGGGTCTCGCGCTCCCGAGTTTTCTGCCGAAGGATTTCGCGGTGGATCAGCCGGCTTTGCCGGGGCGCGTGCTTATAGCAGATCGGAAGGCGTTGTCGAGCCTTGCCGCGGCCGCTCTTTTCTCAAGTCTCAAGGTGTCGAGATAAGCGCGCGCATCGGCCTCGCTCATCCCCCTATCGGGCATCGCACTGCCCGGGACAATACGCTAGGGATCAGGAGCCACATATCGGCGTGGCGTCTTTCAGAATTTGAACGTCAAATTTGCGTCTAGAAAAGTCGTCACTCGGCCGCCGGCGGCGCGCAGCGCGCTTCCGGGATAAAAGATGCCGATCTCACCCAATGCGAGCAGGTGCGGGGTTATCGCCCAGGTCACGCGAAAATCGGATTGCCGGCCGATGGACCGCCCCGGAAGCAACGCCGTGACAGCGTAATTGTTCTGGCCCTGCGCGCCGGGCCAGGGCGCACCGATATAGATCGCGTCGCTCTCGGAATAGCGCCATAGCCAGGAGTAGTAGTACTCGGCTGTAACGGTTTCGGTCGGCGCGAGGCTGATGCGGGGTGCGATGTCATAAAAATTGGTCGGCGCGAATTCGTTGTTCGGCACGTAATACTGCGTGTTCGGGTACATCGGCTGATAAGTGTGCAGTGTGCCGCCGGTGCGGTCGGCGCCGCCGGAGGCGCGGTCAATATGCACGCCGAGGCGCGGCTTCCACGGCACACCATGAAAGGTGTAGCCGGTATCGGTATTGAACGCGAAAGCATCGACCCGCAGCCCGGCATAGCTGCCGGTCTGGTAAGCCCCCTGCCAATCATAGTCGGCATCGCCGATCGCGCCGTAGGCGCGCAGCCCGAAGGTCTCTCGGTGATCCTGGCTGGCAATAAAACCTGCCCCCGTCGCGGCGACGACTCGCCCGCCGGTCAGCAACGCGCGATCATTGTATATGCCGGCCCCTCTTCCGCCGGCGAAAGGGCTCGCGCGCCAGCCTAAATAGAACGGCTCGAGGGAGGTCCCGGCCTCCAGCCCGAGCGGGGCCGCTTTCGGCAGATCGTAGCTGCCGTAGACGCCCCATAGATTGACGTGACGGTTGTCGCGATCCTGGAGGATGCCGTCTACGAATTGTACGAGGTTATAGGCGAAGGCATCGACCCGGGCAGGGCCCCAATCGCGGTAAGCGCGGAACCCGTCGAACACTGGCGAGGGCAGGTTGGTCGAGACGTTGGCGCGCACCTGCAGATTGTTGCCGAAGAAGATTTCCTGGCGCCCGGCGCGGAAGCCAGTCTTCGCATCGCCGAGAATGCCGTAGACCTCGCCAAAGCCGTTAACCAAGCCGAGTGCGTCGCGCTGGTTTCCGGGGATTGTCGGGCCGACGCGGTGGCCGGTCTGCTGCCCATGGTAAAGATCGGCGTAGAAGCGAACATTAGGGCCGAGATGCAGATCGGCGCCGAGCGCGTAACGCTGCTTGTAGAGCTGATTGGTGCTGACCTCGGTTGCCGGCGTGAGCGTCGGGCGGCCGCCAGCTGTTCTTGCAGGAGTTGCCGCGGTAGCGATCGCGAAGTTGCGGTGGTCTGTATTGTCGTAGCGAAACCGCGCCTCGCCGTTCAGGGTGAGGTAGACCTCACCTTCGGCGCCCAAGGGAATGAATTTGAGCGGGTCGAAAAAGTCGCTCGATCGCGCCGGATCCCGCAAATAACTGTAATCTTCTTCATATCTCTCGACATAAGAATTGCCCCGGCCCGGGCCCTTTCCTTTGTAGAACCGGATCTGGTCTTCGGTCGTGGGTTCGCCCTCGGTCCGGGCTTTGGACGGCAGCTCCGGGCTCTCCTGCGCCAGGGCCGCCCGGCCGCCGGTGCCAATCAGAAAGGCGAAGCCGATCGCCAGGGTCCTGCAGTATCGCGAGCGCATCCCTCACCGCGTCGCGCCGGAACGGCCGGCAACGCCTTCGAAATTGCTTGGGGAATAACAGATCGGAAGGCTGCCAGGCGGTTCGATTGCGAGCGCAGTCAGAT
>VAZF01000099.1 GCA_005888425.1 Alphaproteobacteria bacterium | reverse complement strand
CGCCGGATAGGTCGTGCGCGCTCCCTGTTGGTCGAGCGTCGACAGCGTGTTGTTCTCGTGGAAATAGCACGGGCTGGCGGTGCCGCGCCGCAGGAATTGCGGATCGCTTGCGTAGACCATGATCGAGGTCGGGTCGGGCGCCGACCAGTCATAGGCGCGGCGGTCGCTCAGGAACTGCCGCACATTCTCGTCGACCTTCTGTCGGTTCCAGCCGTAATGCGTCTGGTAATAGGCGTAGAGTTTGTCCCAATCGTATTCGTTGTCGCAGCCTTCCGCCGGGCTCTGGTGCTCGTGATGGAAGCCGAGCGCATGGCCGAACTCGTGCAATACGACGCCCGAAAAGTGCGGTTCCGGGATCGGCGCCGTGTCGAAACCCGCGAAATTCATCGTCGCACGGTCTGTCGCCCATGCACTGAGGCTGTCGGTTCCGATATACGACCAGTAGCCGGGCTCGGAGAACCCGATCCGGATCTCGCTGCTGTCATGCGTATGGCAGTTCTGCCCGGCCGGCCCGCCGGTGGCGAATTTGAGATTGGCGTAGTTGAGCCAGGTTTTCGCCGCGTCGAGGATCTGCGTCCGCACTGCAGCGCTCCCGCCGTAAAAGCAGATGCGAAGGCTTTGCCCGACCGCCCACCGATTCGGCAGCACGACGACAAATTGCGGCGCGTAGACGTCGCCGGGCATCGTCGGCCGCAGTACCGCAGCGGCGACCCGGTCGATCGGCATATAGGCAAGCCGCTGCGGGGACCACGTGATTTGCCCGCCTGAGCCTTGGTCGTCCAGCGAATGCGTCGCGGCGTATTGACCGCGCCGAGTAATGCTGCTGAGGCGACAATGATGGCGTTAATAACCTTCACTGCTTCCTCCCCGATGTCGTTATCTGGTAGTGCAGTGGTTTTGTATCCGGCGGTCAATTGATCTGGCTTTATTGACTGATGTCTGAGCCGGCGCGGCGGTCCCGGGTGACGGATTTCAGGCGGCTGGCGTTCGCCGCTAGACCGCAGCGCGCTCGCCTCATAGATTGCCGTTGTGGGGGTGCACGAAAATTCGCCCGAAGGCCTGTGTCCAACCGTGGCGACGGTCGCGGTCCGCCGCGCTGACGCCTTCTGTTATGGATCCGCCGCAATAAGCGGACGGAACCCGCGCGCATGACCGCGTTTTTCCGTCTTGTCGCGTGGAGCGTGATCACCGCCGGCGTTGTTGTCGCGATGCTCGGCGCGGCCGGTTATTGGCTCTACCACGAGGCCGAGGGCCCCGGTCCGTTGGCGGAAGCGCGCACGCTCGTGATCCTGCCAAAGAGCGGCATCGGCGCGATCGGCGATCTGTTGGGGGATAAAGGCGTCATCCGCCACGGCTTTGTATTTCAACTCGCCGCCGGCCTCTCGGCGCGCGGCAGCGCCTTGAAGGCCGGCGAATACGAATTCCCGGCGCATGTCAGCGTTTTGCAGGCGCTCGAAATCATCGCCGCCGGCCGCATGGTCAAGCACCGTCTGATGGTCCCCGAAGGGCTGACGACCGCCGAGGTCCTGGCTCTCGTGCGCGACGCGCCGGCGCTCGACGGCGATGTCGGCCCGCCACCCGGCGAGGGCGAGCTTCTCCCCGACACCTATGTCTACAGCTATGGCGAGACCCGCCACGAACTCATCGAGCGCATGCGCCGCGCGATGGCGCATATGCTGGCGCAAATGTGGAAGGAGCGGCGCCACGATCTGCCGCTGGCCTCACCGCAGGATGCGCTGATCCTCGCCTCGGTCGTCGAGAAGGAGGCCGCGCGCGAGGAGGAGCGCGCGCACATCGCCGGCGTCTTCATCAACCGGCTCAAGCTTGGCATGCGGTTGCAATCCGACCCGACCGTGCTGTTCGCGCTGACGAGCAGCGGCGGCAAGCTCGACCGGCCGCTCGTGCATGCCGATCTCTCGGTCAACTCGCCCTACAACACCTACCTCGCCAAGGGACTGCCGCCCGGCCCGATCGCCAATCCCGGCCGCGCCTCGTTGCGCGCCGCGGTGCGCCCCGAGCGCACCGAGGATCTGTTCTTTGTCGCCGATGGCAGCGGCGGCCATGTCTTCGCCAAGACGCTCGCCGACCAGACAAAAAACATTGCCGCCTACCGCCGCGGTCAGCCCGGGGATGCCGACCCGGCTCCGGCGGCCGATGCTGTCGTGGCGCCCGCGCCCCCGTCGCCGGCGGCGAGCCCGGCCCCTGCCGCACCACCCGCCGCATCGGCACCTGCTCCCGCCGCGCGCAAGCCGGCGCGCCGGACCGCGGCAACGCCCGCCGCCCCGGCGCCGGCCCCCGCAGCCGCCGCCCGCCCCGTCGCAGCCCCGCCGGCCCAGGTGATCAAAGGGCGCCGCTGCCAACCCGGCCCCGACGGCGCCTGCCTGCAATGATTGGCCGAAGCCCGCGCGGGTCGCCGTGTTTCCACCTGCCGCTTGGCTTTAGGACGTTGCCGGGTTGCCACAGCGCCGCGGCGAACCATGGTGAAGGGGTCCTGTTCTTCCTTTCGGGCGCTTGTCAGCGCCAAGAAAAGGCGCGAGGTTCCTGGCGCCGAACCGAAGGGCCGATTCAGCGAGGAGGCGAGATGGCTCGTGCACAAAGGCACGCGGTCGAGGTGCACGCGGTTTGGGACTCGGATGCCGAGGTCTGGTCCGCCGAGGCCGAAAATCTGCCCGGGCTCGTCACCGAAGCGGACACCACCGAGGCTCTGATGAGCAAGCTTCGGGTCATGGTTCCGGAGCTGCTGTCATACAGCCCGGATCTCGCAGCCAAGCTCGGCCCCGAGATCCACCTCGTCCTCGAACGCAATTTTGAGGCAGCCGGCACGCCTTGATCGATGGCCGCGAGCTATACGCGGCGGGTGAAGGCTCTTCTTCGGGCGGCGGGATGCCGCTTCGATCGGCAAGGCGCCGGCGATCACGAGATTTGGCTCTGTCCGAAGTCACGCCGGCCGATCGTTGTCGATAACAACATCAAGTCACGGCATACCGCGAACGCGGTCTTGAAGCAGGCGGGATTGCCGAAAGCGTTCTGACCGGCTCTATCGGCTGCGGCGGCGTTGTTGGCAGGGGCGGGCGCCGGTATAAGGGCGCCGCGAACCACGGAGGGTGCGGGCAGGGTGGGCGTCTCCAGCATGACCGGCTTCGCCCGCAGCGAGGGCGAGGCCGACGGCATCTCCTGGGTCTGGGAATTGCGCAGCGTCAACGGCCGCGCGCTCGAACTCCGGCTTCGCCTGCCACCCGGTTTCGAGCCGTTGGAGCCGCAATTGCGCGCCGCCTTGGGGCAGCGCTGCCGCCGCGGCAATGTCTCGGCGACGTTGAGCGTCACCCGCCTCGTGCCGCCGGCGATTCGCGTCAATCGCCCGATGCTCGATCAGATCGTCGCGCTGATGCGCGACCTGTCGCGCGACATCGCCAAGGACACCGAGGTCGCGCCGCCGCGGCTCGACGGCCTCCTCGCCGTCCGCGGCGTCGTCGAGACCGTCGAAGAGGATCCCGAGCCCGTCATCATGGCGCGGCGCGACGCGGTCCTCGCCGGCTGGTCGCAGGCGCTCGACCGCCTCGCCGCCGCGCGCCGTGAGGAGGGCGCCCGTCTCGAAGCGCTCTTGACCGATCAGCGCGCCCGGCTCGCCGCCCTCGTCGATGCGGCTTCCGCCTCGGCGGCGGTGCAGCCCGCCGCGATCCGCGCCCGCCTCGAAGCGCTCCTCGGCGAGCTGTCGGGTCTCGCCTCCCCGGTCTCCGAGGAGCGTGTCGCGCAGGAATTGGCGATGCTCGTGACCCGCGCCGATGTGCGCGAGGAATTGGATCGGTTGCATGCCCATATCGCGCAGGCCGGTGACCTCCTGCAGCGCGGCGACGCGATCGGCCGCGAGCTCGATTTTCTGTGCCAGGAATTGAACCG
>VAZF01000098.1 GCA_005888425.1 Alphaproteobacteria bacterium | reverse complement strand
TCACCCATATCTGGATTGGCCAGATCGACGGTCAACAGCGCATTGTCCTCTCCGGGATCGGCGCTCAGGAGCAGCGGCCGGTTACCGTTCAAGCGCAGCTCCAGCTGCGATAAATGGCGGGTGTCCCGGTGATAGAGCCCGTCGGGGCTGCCGCTCTCGCCAAGGATGTCGCCAAACTGGTTGAGCACGGCGAAGGTGTCATCGTGCTTCAGGACGCGCGTGCGCGGCTCGCGAAAAGCGCCGGTTGCCTCGATCCGGAATTGGGATTCGCCTTCGCTGGTTTGGATCGTCGCTACGGCCATTATGCAGCTCCTGTGCCGACTTCGCTCAGTCGAGGGCCTGGATCACCAGGGGGAGATTAGAGTTCAGCGGCTTGGGTCTAGCCGCAGAAGCACCACCGCGCAGCACGAAACTTACGTGTGCCTTCGCCCAATGCCGCCGGCCAGCGCACCGTTCTCGCGCATGTAGGCCTTTCTAGAAGCTGGGCTTCAAAACAGGCCGGCCAGACCCAAGCGCCACAAGGTGGCTCGCTTTGCCGCCGGCGACGACTATGAGCCGTTGCGACGCCTACCGGCAACCCCGCGCTTCTCGTTCGAGCCGGTTGACTGCATGCCACGCGTTTGCGCCCCGACTCGCAGTTCCGGGAGCTCTCGCGCGGCGGCGAGCGCTTGCCTGTGAATCTGGTCAGTGCTTGCGACGTATCGACGCGATCGGGGCGTGAACGATGACCGGCAACCGGTGTTGTCCAACGAGTTGCCCCTCAAAGGACCGGGCGGAACATCCATGAAGATCGCACAAGTCGCGCCCCTTATGGAGGCGGTGCCGCCCAAGTTGTATGGCGGCAGCGAGCGCATCGTTGCCCATCTCTGCAATGAGCTGAGCGCGCTTGGGCATGACGTTACGCTGTTCGCGAGCGGCGACAGCACCGTCGCTTGCCGGGTCGCGGCGGTCTGGCCAAAGGCTCTACGGCTAGACACCTCGATCTCGGATTATCTGGCGCCCCATATGATCCTGCTGGAGGCAGTCGCAAGTCGAGGTGGGGAATTCGACGTGATCCACAGTCACGTTGATTATCTCGGCTATCCGCTGTTGCGCCGCGCCGGCGTGCCTTTCCTCACAACCCTGCACGGCCGGCTGGACTTACCAGTCTTGCAGCACATCTATCGGACCTTTGACGACGTTCCCGTTGTAACGATCTCGGATGCGCAGCGCGAGCCGGTGCCGAACGCAAATTATCTGGGGACGATCCAGCACGGCATCCCGGAGCGGCTGCTGCTGCCCGGGTTCGGCGCGGGCGGATACCTGGCGTTTTTAGGCCGGATCTCGCCCGAGAAGGCACCAGATGCCGCGATCCGCATTGCACAAAAGGCGGGGATGCCGATCCGCATTGCCGCCAAGGTCGATCAGGTTGACCGGGACTATTTCGAGGAGCTGGTCAAACCACTGCTCACCCTGCCGGGTGTCGAGTTCCTCGGCGAGATCGGCGACGATCAAAAGGCCGAGTTCCTCGGCAATGCCGCAGCCCTGCTGTTCCCGATCGCCTGGGCCGAGCCCTTCGGTCTGGCAATGATCGAGGCGATGGCTTGCGGGACCCCGGTGATCGCATTCCGCCGAGGCTCGGTTCCTGAGATCGTCGAGGACGGTGTCACCGGTTTCATTGTCAATAATGAAGACGAGGCGGCACAAGCCGCGGCTGCGGTCTCTCGGCTCGATCGTGCGCGGGTCCGCCGGGTCTTCGAGGCGCGCTTTACCGCGCATCGAATGGCCGAGGATTACCTGAACGTCTATCGACGGCTGATCGCTCGAGACCAGCCATTGCTGGAGGCGGTCTGAAAGCTGGCGCGGCACGCGCCGGCGGTCACCCAGCCCAATCGCGTCGATGAGGGTCTTGTGAGAGCTCAACACGGGCCAGGCTTGCGAGCGACGGGGAACGCATCGGTATCGTTGCCAGGCTTGGCGGCGCGCGGGCCCGGCTCCTTCCTGATGCACTACGCCGGCCGGCGGCTGGGCGGCCACATGCTGGTCTTCGCCTCTGTGCTAGCCGCAGTTTGCTGCGCAATCGGTGCGCAGTATGGGGTCAAAAATTTGGTCGATGTCCTTGGGGCAGGCGCGACTACGGACCGGGAGCTGTGGTCGGCCATGGCCCTGCTGCTCGCTCTTGTTGCCGGAGACAATCTGTTCTGGCGACTGGCCGGCCGGGTTGCTGCGCCCAGTTTCGTGGGTGTCGCGGGCGATGTACGGGACGATCTCTTCCAGCATTTATCGGGTCACGGCACGCGCTATTTCTCAAACCGCTTTCCCGGTGCGTTGGCCGGCCGCATCGCGACTGCTGGTAATGCCGCGTTCGCGATCGAGAACCGGCTTGCCTGGAATACGATCCCACCGGCGGCCGCTGTGCTCAGCAGCATTGCGGTGCTCGGATTGGTCAACTGGCGCCTGACGGTGGCGCTCGCGGCAATCGCCGCGGTCCTCGGATCCATCATTGCCTGGCTAGCCGGCCGCAGCAGCCATTTGCATGATCGGTATGCCGACCGTGCTGCCACTGTGACCGGGGATCTCGCCGATGTGATCAGCAATATGGGGCTGGTACGGGCGTTCGCGGCAGCGCACCGCGAACGCGAGCGCTTGTCACACAGCATCGGCCAGGAGATGTCGGCGCAATGCGACAGTCTTCGGTCATTGGAACGAATAAGGCTTCTCCATGCCGTTTGCGTGTTCCTCGTGACAGCGGCGGTTGTCGCCTGGTCGGTGCTGCTGTGGCGCGCCGGACAGATCACCACTGGCGATGTCGTGCTGGCAACGACCTTGGGCTTCACGGTACTCCATGCTTCGCGCGACCTCGCGATGGCGATGGTGGATCTGCTCATTGATGCCGCCAAGCTGCGTGAAGCAGTTAGATCGCTCGGCGTCCCGTACGAGATGGCGAATGACCCCGAGGCACGACAGCTGATCCCGCTCGGCGGCTCGCTTTCGTTTCTGGGCGTATGCTTCAGCTATCCGGATGGCGAGCGCGTGTTGCAGGACTTCACGTTGCATATCCCAGCCGGCCAAAAAGTCGGATTGGTGGGGCGATCCGGCGCCGGGAAATCGACCGTGCTGGCGCTATTGCAGCGGCTGTACGATCCCGAGCGGGGTCAGGTGGTAATCGACGAGCAAGACATCGCTGCAGTCACGCAGGGTAGCCTGCGCCGGGCAATTGCCGTTGTGCACCAGGACATATCGTTGTTGCATCGCTCGATCCTGGAGAACTTGCGGTATGGCAGGCCGGACGCCACCGACGCCGAGGTCTATGCCGCCGCCGAAGCGGCGCACTGCACCGAGTTCATCCTGCGGCTTCCGGAAGGATTCGAGACCATCGTCGGCGAAAGGGGGCTTAAACTCTCGGGCGGGCAGCGCCAGCGTCTGGCGATCGCAAGGGCGTTTCTTTGCAATGCGCCGATCATCCTGCTGGACGAGGCGACCTCGGCCCTTGATGCCGCAGGCGAGCAACTCATACAAGATGCACTGGCTCGCCTCTTTAGCGGGCGCACGGTCATTGCGGCGACGCATCGGCTGTCGACCCTCGCAAGCTTCGACCGCATAATCGTCTTAGAACACAAGCATGTTGCCGAAGATGTCAGCGTTGCACAGCTGCTGCAATCTTATG
>VAZF01000097.1 GCA_005888425.1 Alphaproteobacteria bacterium | reverse complement strand
GCCGGTAAAGCAGGTCCTCGACTACATGAAGCGGCTGGTGCCATTCCTGCCGCAAGACGTCTTTGCCTGGGACGATTCCTCGAACAACAAGGCGCTGATCTCAGGCCAAGCGGCGCTGATCTTCAACCCGCCCTCCGCCTGGGCGGTGGCGGTGCGCGATGCGCCGAAAGTCGCCGAGCAGTGCTGGCATTTCTCGTCGCCCAAGGGCCCGAAGGGGCGCTTTGACCCGGCGCAGCCCTCGTTCTGGGGCATCTGGAAATTCTCGCCGAACAAGGCGGCAGCGAAGAGCCTGGCGCTTCACCTGTGGCAAAAAGAGTCGGTCGAGCAATTGGTCGCCGCCAGCCACGGCTACGATATCCCGTGCTTTGGGACGTTGCGCCAGTTCAAGACCTGGGCCGAAGAAGGCCCGCCCAAGGGCGGCATTTGGAACTACCCG
>VAZF01000096.1 GCA_005888425.1 Alphaproteobacteria bacterium | reverse complement strand
GCTAATCGGCGAGGGCTCGCGCGCTAGCCCTTTTCGTCGCGGAATTCGCGGAAGACTTTCGAGGCGACCATCATCGACTCGCGGATGATCGGGACGCCGATATAGCCGGAGAGGTGCAGCATCACCTCGATCAGCTCGTCCTCGGTCCAGCCCTGGCGCCGCGCCATGCGCAGGTGCAATTCGAGTTCAGGCTCGCGGCCGGTGCAGGTGTCGGAAATGACGCAGATCAGCGCCCGCGTTTTGTCGTCGAGCCCGGGCCGGGTCCAGAGATTGCCGAAGACGTTCTCAACCGCGACATCGAGGAATTTCTGCATTACCGGGTCGCTGTAGACACCCTTCCCGGCGGCTTCGACTGCGGCCCCGCCCATCAATTGCCGCCGCTTCGCCATCCCCTTCTCGTAAAGCTCGCTCTTCGCCATCTCGTCCTCTCTTCGGAAAATCGCCGCCGCATCTTGCCTGCCGGATCTGTTCTGGTCACCCCCCGCGAAAACGGGACGTCCAGGGCGAAAGACGAGGCGCTGGCCCTGGATTCCCGCTTGCGTGGGAATGACGGTTAGGAAAGGCTGCGGCTCATGAGCGATATCCTGCGGCGCTTGGATGAAAAGCGCGAGGCGGCCCGCGCCGGCGGCGGCGCCCGCCGCGTCAAGGCGCGAGCACCGCAGCCAGGATTTCGGCATGGCCGAGCAGAAGATCCCGGGTGACGGGGTCGTGACCGGCTACGGCACGATCAACGGCCGGCTCGTCTTTGTGTTCAGTCAGGATTTCACGGTGTTTGGCGGCTCCTTGTCCGAAGCGCATGCCGAAAAGATCTGCAAGATCATGGACCAGGCAATGAATGTCGGCGCGCCGGTCATCGGGCTGAACGATTCCGGCGGCGCGCGCATCCAGGATGGCGTCGCCTCGCTCGCCGGCTATGCCGAGGTGTTTCAGCGCAACGTGCTCGCCTCGGGTGTCGTGCCGCAGGTGTCGCTGATCATGGGGCCGTGCGCCGGCGGCGCGGTGTATTCGCCGGCGATGACCGACTTCATCTTCATGGTGAAGGACAGCTCCTACATGTTCGTGACCGGGCCCGATGTCGTGAAGACGGTCACGCACGAGACCGTGACGCAGGAGGAGCTGGGCGGTGCGGTCACCCATACGACGCGCTCGGGGGTCGCCGATCTCGCGTTCGAGAACGATGTCGAGGCGTTGCTCGAATTGCGCCGGTTTATCGATTTTCTGCCGAGCTCGAACCACGCGCCGGCCGCGGCGCGGAAGGCTAGCGACCCGCGAGACAGGGACGAGCCGTCGCTCGACACGCTGGTTCCGGCCAATCCGAACAAGCCCTATGACATGAAGGAGCTGATCGGGAAAGTCGTCGACAATGGCGATTTCTTCGAATTGCAGCCGAACTATGCCGGCAACATTCTGATCGGCTTCGCCCGAATGGAAGGCGCGACGATCGGCATCGTCGCGAACCAGCCGATGGTGCTCGCCGGCTGTCTCGATATCGACAGCGCGCGCAAGGGAGCGCGCTTTGTGCGCTTCTGCGACTGCTTCAACATCCCGATCGTGACGTTTGTCGATGTGCCGGGCTTTTTGCCGGGCACGGCGCAGGAATACGGCGCGATCATCAAGCACGGCGCAAAATTGCTGTTCGCCTTTGCCGAAGCGACCGTGCCGAAGGTGACGCTGATCACCCGCAAGGCCTATGGCGGCGCCTATGACGTCATGAGCTCGAAGCATCTGCGAGGCGATGTCAATTTCGCGTGGCCATCGGCCGAGATCGCGGTCATGGGGCCAAAGGGCGCGGTCGAGATCATCTTCCGCGCCGATCTCACCGATGCGACCGCAATCGAGGCGCGCGCGCAGGAATACCGCGAGAAATTCGCCAACCCGTTTGTCGCGGCCAGCCGCGGCTTTATCGACGATGTGATCCAGCCAGCGACGACGCGCCGCCGCCTGTGCCGCGCGCTCCATATGCTGCGCGGCAAGCGGCTCGAAAACCCGTGGAAGAAGCACGACAACATCCCGCTGTGAGCCGTCCGATGCCCCTCACCCCGGCCCTCTCCCCGCACGCGGGGAGAGGGAGAGCTGCACGACCTGCTCACGCCGGTCTTCTGATATTTCGCACGGCATCGCAGCCGCGTCCCCTCGCCCCGTTTACGGGGCAAGGGACAGGGTGAGGGGCGGCTTGCGGCGATGTTCAAGAAGATCCTGATCGCCAATCGCGGCGAGATCGCCTGCCGCATCATCCGCACAGCGCGGCGAATGGGGATCGCGACCGTGGCGGTCTATTCCGAGGCTGATGCCGAGGCCTTGCATGTCCGCGAGGCCGATGAGGCGGTCCTGATCGGACCGCCGCCATCTGCCGAGAGCTATTTGCGCACTGACCGCATCGTTGACGCTTGCAAGAAAACCGGCGCCGAGGCGGTGCATCCCGGCTATGGATTTCTGTCGGAGCGGGCGGAGTTTGCCCGCGCCCTCGCCGAAGCCGGCATCGCGTTTATCGGCCCGCCTCCCGAAGCCATTGCTGCGATGGGCGACAAGATCGAGTCGAAGCGGCTGGCGCAGGCCGCCGGGGTCTGCACCGTGCCCGGCGATCTCGATGTCATTCCCGACGTGGAGCGCGCGGTCCCGATCGCGCGCAAGATCAGCTATCCGGTCATGATCAAGGCCTCGGCGGGCGGCGGCGGGAAGGGCATGCGCATCGCTCATAACGAGGCCGAATTGCGCGAGGGGTTCAGTGGCGCGCAGCACGAGGCGAAGGCGAGCTTTGGCGACGACCGCGTGTTCCTCGAAAAATACATCGAGGAGCCGCGTCACATCGAGATCCAGGTGCTCGGTGACGCGCACGGCAATGTCGTGCATTTGGGCGAGCGCGAATGCTCGATCCAGCGGCGGCATCAGAAGGTCATCGAGGAGGCGCCGAGCCCGTTTATCGACGCCGAGACGCGCGCTGCGATGGGCGCGCAAGCGGTGGCGCTGGCGCGCGCCGTCGGCTACCGCTCGGCCGGCACTGTCGAGTTCATCGTCGACCGCGAGCGCAATTTCTACTTCCTCGAAATGAACACGCGATTGCAGGTCGAGCATCCGGTGACGGAGCTGGTCACCGGGCTCGATTTGGTCGAGCTGATGATCCGCATCGCCGCCGGCGAGACGCTGCCGTTTGCGCAACCGGATGTGAGGCAAAATGGCTGGGCGATCGAGGCACGGATCTATGCCGAGGACCCGACGCGGAATTTCCTGCCGTCGATCGGGCGGCTGGTGCGCTATTGCCCGCCGGAGGGCGAGGGCATCCGGGTTGATGCCGGTGTGTTCGAGGGCGCCGAGATCAGCCTCTATTACGACCCGATGATCGCCAAGCTGATCGCTTACGGCAAAGACCGTGACGCGGCGATCGAGCGGCTCGGCGACGCGCTCGACGGATTCTACATCTCGGGCGTCCGACAGAATGTCGCGTTTCTCGGCGCGATCGCAGCAAGCGAGCGATTTCGCGCCGGCAATCTCTCGACCGATTTTATTGGCGAGATGTTCCCACACGGCTTTACGCCGCCGGCCGAGCCGACAGAAGCAGACCAGGTATTGGTCGCGGCGGCGGTGCTCGCTGAATTGCGAATGCGCGCGAGCGAGACCGCAATCGATCGCCTCGACCGCGAAGCGGAGATGCCGCCGGAGCTGGTCGTGCTGCTGGACGGTCGGCCCTGCCCCATATCGGTGCGCCCCGAAGGGGCAGCGTATCGGATCACCGGCGGCAGCGAGAGCTGCATCGCGGCAACGGATTGGCGGCCGGGACTGCCGCTGCTCCGGCTACGGCTCGATGACAAGCTCCTGACCGTGCAGATCGAGCGATTGCCGGGACGCGCCTTTCGCCTCGTGCATCATGGCATCGTCCGCCGCGCGCAGGTCTTGCCGCCGCGCGCCGCCGCGCTGGCGGCGCTGATGCCGGAGAAAGCCGCAGCGGACAGCTCGCGCTTCGTGCAGTCGCCGATGCCCGGCTTGCTGACCGCCGTCATTGTCGCCGAGGGGCAGGAGGTCAAGGCCGGCGAGCCGCTTGTCGTCGTCGAAGCGATGAAGATGGAGAACGTGCTGCGGGCCGAGCGTGACGGCAAGGTCGCCAAATTGCGCGCCAAACCGGGCGACAGCCTGGCGGTCGATCAGGTCATCCTCGAATACGAGTGACGCGTGGGAGCGACGCCGAGCGAGCGCAGCGTGCAGTTGCGGATCACCGGGCGGGTGCAGGGCGTCGGCTATCGCGCCTGGGCCTTGCAGATCGCGAGCCGGCTTGGGCTACGGGGCTGGGTACGCAACCGTGCGGATGGCAGCGTCGAAGCGCTGGTGATCGGCGGTGAGGCGGCGGTCGATCGGATGGTCGAAGCGTGCCGCGAGGGGCCGTTCGGCGCCCGCGTCGCCGATGTCGCGGTTGGCGAGGCGGAAGACGACGGTAGCATCGGCTTCACCCCGAAGCCAACGCTGTA
>VAZF01000789.1 GCA_005888425.1 Alphaproteobacteria bacterium | reverse complement strand
GCGGGCGCCTATTCGTTCGAGGCGGGGAATGTCCGCCACGAGCACGAATGGAAGCTGTGGCAGGAAGTCAAACTACCTGATGACAAGCTGATCCTGCCCGGTGTCGTTAGCCACGCGACGAATGTCGTCGAACACCCAGAGCTCGTCGCAGATCGGATCGTGCGGTTTGCTGATCTGGTCGGCCGCGAGCGCGTCATCGCCTCGACCGATTGCGGCCTCGGCGGTCGGCTGCATACGCAGATTGCCTGGGCGAAGCTCGAAGCACTGGCCGAAGGCGCCGCGCTGGCCAGCCGACAGCTATGACCCGCTAACTGAGCGTGAATTATGAACAAGCAGTTGCTGAACCGGCGTGACTTCAATGGGCTTTGTGTAGCGCTTGGCTCGTCGCTCGCTTTGGTCGGCCCAGCGGGTGTAGCGCTATCGAGTGCACCGGCTCGCGCTGCGACCCACACCGTAAAGTTACACGATGGAACCATCGTCCCGGCGCTCGGCCAGGGCTCGGCGCGTCTCGGGCAGGGTAAACATCCGGAACCCGCTGAGGAAGAAGCGTTGCGCACAGGTCTGTCGCTCGGGATGACATTGATCGACACGGCGGAGATGTACGGCAATGGCCGCTCCGAGGAGTTGATCAGGCGCGTTATTGCTGGCCAGCGCGATCGCGTATCCCTGGTCTCGAAAGTGTCGCCCAATCACGTCAGGGGGAACGGCATCGCGCGGGCTTGCGATGCGAGCCTTGCCCGTCTCGGCACTGATTATCTCGACCTGTACCTGCTGCACTGGCCAACTCGGGATGCCGATCTCTCCAGCATTGTGGCGGCATTCCAAAGTCTACGCGCGGCAGGGAAGATTCGCGCCTGGGGCGTCTCCAATTTCAACGTCAGTGACATGGAAGAGTTGTTCCGAGTGCCACACGGCGATCGCTGCGGAACCAATCAGGTCCTCTACAACCTTACCGACCGCGGCATCGAGCAGGATTTGCTGCCATGGTGCGAGCGGCATAGCATGCCGGTGATGGCTTATTCGCCGCTCGGCGGCGCCGGCGCGAACCTGCTGCGTGATCCCACGCTGGCACGCATCGGCGCAGCACATAGTTGCTCGGCAGCTGCGGTCGCGCTGGCCTGGACTATCCGCAACGGCAATGTCATCGCCATTCCTGAATCCGGTTCGGCGGAGCACGTCAAGGAGAACGCCGTCGCGCTGTCACTGATACTGACACCGGATGAGCTTCGTACACTGGATTCAGTGCATCCACCGCCCAGCCGCTAGAACGACGCGCTGATGCGCCTGAGGTAAATGTAGAGTTCAGCCCACAAGAGGGTAGATACCGTAGTGCGCCGGTTCATTCAGCTGCGCGGCATTGCCAAGCAACATCTCT
>VAZF01000095.1 GCA_005888425.1 Alphaproteobacteria bacterium | reverse complement strand
GATTTGTGTTGGAATTTGATTGGCGCGGTCTCCGATCGGATGAGGATACGTGGTCAGGCAGCAAGGTCAATCGGCTTATCGGCGAGTTTCTGGGTCAGGCTCTGCCATCCGTCCACTTTGCGCATAGTGATCTGACCTGAGGCGAGTAGTGCCCAGAACAGCATCGCTGCAGTCTCGGCCGACGGCAGCACCGTCTGGGTTTTGATCCTGCGCTTGAACTCCTCGTGGAGCCGTTCGATTGCGTTGGTAACCGGTATGAAGATCGCGGTGCCCGCTTGTTCGGCTGGGATCGGCTTGGTTCCGGCATATGGTGCGACCATCCGGGACGAGGGGCACCGGGAGCACGCTAAGTGGGCAGGCCGATACACATCATGAGCCGAGAGCTCGCGTTAGTAGCTGGCCGCCCCTGCGACCTACCCGGTTGCGCTGCGAGCGCGGATCCGTAGTTGTCGTGTTGCCCACTGCTCCCGCCACCGCACAGGAGAGGAGCAGAGCATGCGACGTGTAATCGGCATGGACATTCACCGAACGTTTGCCGAGGTGGTGTTCTGGGAGGAGGGCCGGCTGCGTCCGGCGGGACGCGTGAGTATGACCCGTTCAGGGCTGGAAGGCTTCGGCCGTGGCCTCGGCAAAGAGGACGAGGTCGTCATTGAAGCGACCGGCAATGCAATGGCCGTTGTCCGTACGCTTTCGCCTTATGTGGCTCGCGTGATCGTGGCCAATCCGTTGCAGGTCAAGGCAATTGCGCATGCGCACGTCAAGACCGACAAGATCGATGCCGGTGTACTGGCATCGCTGCGGGCTGCCGATTTCCTCCCGGAAGTCTGGTTGCCGGATCCGGATACAGAGCGCCTGCGCCGATTGGTGGCACGCCGCAACCAGGTTGTCCGGCATCGCACGCGGATCAAGAACGAGGTGCACGCGATCTTGCACGCTCACCTGATCCCGCCCTGCCCGCATGCCGACCTGTTCGGGCGCCTGGGCCGGGTCTGGCTGGCGCAACAGGTCATGCCCGATGACGAGTGCGCCGCCATCGAACGGCACCTGCGGGAGCTCGATCGGCTGGGCGCGGATCTGGGAGTTCTCGACACGCAGGTCGCACAGGCAGGAAGCGATGATCCGGCGGTCAAGCGGCTGCTCACGATCACGGGTGTCAATCTGATCGTCGCCGCCGGTCTGGTCGCGGCAATCGGCGATGTGCGCCGCTTTACCAGTCCGCAGAAGTTGGTCAGCTATGTCGGGCTGAACCCACGGGTGCGGCAATCCGGTCTCGGCCTGGCCCAGCATGGTCGTATCAGCAAGCGCGGGCGTTCTCATGCCCGGGCCATGCTGGTCGAGGCCGCGTGGGCCGCAGCCAAAGCGCCGGGCCCATTGCGCGCGTTCTTCCTGCGTATCCGAGCCCGTCGCGGCCATCAGATTGCGGCGGTCGCGGTGGCGCGAAAGCTCGCCGTCCTGTGCTGGCATCTGCTGACTAAGAGCGCCGACTACCAATGGGCCCGCCCAGCCCTGGTCGCCAGCAAACTGCGCGCCATGGAACTGCAGGCTGGGCAGCCGGTGAGGAAAGGCAACAAGCGTGGCACCGCCTACGCTTACAATGTCAAAGCGTTGCGCGATGCGGAAATCGAGCTTGCCCGGCATGCCGAAAAAGCCTACGAGCGCTTCGTCAGTCAATGGCAGCGCCGCGGCACAGCGAAGCAGCGCACGGGCGCCGCAATTGAGGAGCGACGTTGAAGGCTGCGCGGCAAGGCCTTCATCCTCCAGCCTTGCTCTTTGCCCCGCGGTCGCCCGTGCAAGCCGAGGATACTACACGCACCAAATTGAGTCCTGAGCGGGCAGTGCGCGATCCAGCCACTTTGCCTTTGAACAGAGCAGCAGCCCCTCGAGCGGCACGGCCGATTGTCGCTACTGGGATGCGGCTTTGTAAACGCTGGCCTGCGGCCACCGCCTCCGGCGGCTGTCGGCGTTGACAAAGCCGCATCCCAGTAGCCTCTTTGCCACCGTGCCTTCGACGGACAGAAGAGGCTGCACGAGCCGTCCCGCAAGCCCAACCAGTTCCCACATGGCTAGCGAGCCAGCGGAAAAATAACTTGTCGATCTCATCCGTGGTGCGAGCGCTCTTCCATTGGCTGGGCGGCAGCCGGGTGAAGGTGAAGAGCCGATCACCGGCCTCCTCGAGGCTGTCGGCGACCGCCTTGCATTTGAGTCGCCATTTGCGAAGGAAGGCCCGGCGGCGCTGTTCGATTTCGGCCGGCGAGGCGGCGTAGATCATGTCGTTGTAGTCGGCCGAAACCTCGTCGTGCAGCCGCGGGGGCGCGTGGGCGAGCAGATTGCGATGCTTGTGGACGGTGCAGCGTTGGGTCGGTACATCGCCCCACAGAGCGGCCAGAGCCTGCTCCAGCCCAGTCCCGCCATCGACAATCAGGAACTCCGGCTGGCGCAGCCCGCGCTTGACGAGATCGTCGAGGACGGCGCGCCAAGCCTGGCTGGTCTCGCCACCCATATTCTTGACCGCCAGCAGCACCTTCTGGCCGTCCTCGCGCACCCCGAGCACGACCAGCAGCACGATCGAGGTGGCCTTGCGGTCGAGCCTGACCCGCACCACCGTGCCGTCGAGGATCAGGCGGACGATCGGTTCCTCGGCGAGGGGGCGGGCATTCCAGGCATCCCAATCGGCCTTCACCTTTCGCCACACCCGGCTCACCGTATCTTTGCTGACCGCGCCGCCAAACACCGCAGCGAGCGCCCGGCGAACCCGACGAGTGTTGGTGCCGGCAAGATAGGCGCCGGCAATCAGCGAATCGGCCTGGTTGGTGCGCCGCTGGTAAGCCCGCAGCGCCTTGCTCTTCCATTCCGTGGTCTTGCCCTCGGACGTGTCGAGCCTTGCGCGCGGCACTGCGATCTCCACCCGGCCAAAGGTCCCCAGAAGCGAGCGCGATCGGTGGCCATGCCGGTGGCCCGCGACACCGCAAGCGCCATAGTTCTCGGGATCCGCCTTGGGCCGGCGAGCATAGCGCGGTCGTGAGAGCACCGCCTCGAGCTCACTCTCGATCATCGTCTGGATGAGTTCGCGCACCCGATCCCGCAAACAGGCCTCGATCGGATCAAACCACTCATTGAGAAGGCCGACCCCAATCTCGGCGTCCGAACCCAGAACCGGCAACTTCGTGCTACTGTTGGTCATGGCGTGGTCTCCACCGGCGCACAATGCCGGGAACGTTAGGGTTTCACCACCCGGAGACTACGCCACCTTTAATTCCA
>VAZF01000094.1 GCA_005888425.1 Alphaproteobacteria bacterium | reverse complement strand
CGCACCCAGCGCAGCGGCGCGGCCGGGAAGCGCATTGATTTCGGCCAGTTGACGTCCATTATGGTTGAGTAAATCAAGTCCGGCAGAACGTCGGTTGTGGCCCGACCCGCACGGCGGATCAGGGCGAAATAAAATTCGCCCCGACCAGTGTCGCGCACCTCGCATTGCTCGACCGAATCCAGGCCAACCGACCGGAGAAAACCGTCGAGTGCCTGCTGTGGCGAACCGACCCGCGGTCCACGTCGCTCCTCACTGGACTCGGGCAACTGCTCCGGGATGCCGGTGGCGATTGCTGTAAGCCGCCTCGCGGTCACGTAGCCACGGATCGGTTCCGTTGGAGTGATGCGGTGCGTCTGCAACCACTCGCCCAGATGCCGGACGAGGTCCTCGATTGCGCGGCGCTGCATGCGCGCCGGGATTTCCTCCGACAAGAGTTCGAGAAGCAGTTCGCCGCGCGCCACTGCGAATCCTCAGCTGTCATTCCGGGGCGCCGCGCAGCGGCGAGCCCGGAATCCATTTTCCAGAGGCCGGTGTTCATGGATTCCGGGCTCTCGGCTTTGCCGAGCCCCGGAATGACGAGCGGCGTGTTTCATGTGCTCTGCATTCCGGCGAGCCAGGCGTCGCAGCACGCCTTCGCGAGCGCGCGCACCCGGCCGATATAGGCGGCGCGCTCGGTGACGCTGATAACGCCGCGGGCATCGAGCAGATTGAACAGGTGGCTTGCCTTCAGGCACTGGTCGTAGGCCGGCAGCGCCAGCTTTGGCCGGTTGGCACTCGCCTCCCCGGTACTCAGCAGCGCGTTGCACTCCCGCTCGGCATCCTCGAAATGCTTGGCCAGGATGCCGGTATCAGCGCGCTCAAAATTGTAGGCGGAGAACTCGCGCTCGCCACGGAGGAATACATCGCCGTAGGTGATGCGGCCCGCCCCTGCAACGCCGTTGTAATCGAGGTCGTAGACGCTCTCGACGCCCTGCACATACATCGCGAGGCGTTCGAGCCCGTAGGTCAATTCGGTCGAGACGGGGTCGCATTCGATGCCGCCGACCTGCTGGAAATAGGTGAACTGGCTGACCTCCATGCCGTCGAGCCAGACCTCCCAACCGAGCCCCCAGGCGCCGAGGGTCGGGCTCTCCCAATCGTCCTCGACAAAGCGGATGTCGTGCTTTGAGGCATCGATGCCGAGCGCCGCGAGACTCTTCAGATACAAATCCTGGCTGTCGGCCGGCGCCGGCTTCAGGATCACCTGCAGCTGATAATAATGCTGCAGCCGATTCGGGTTTTCGCCATAGCGGCCATCGGTCGGCCGGCGCGAGGGTTGCACATAAGCGGCGCGCCACGGCTTCGGCCCCAAGGCGCGCAACGCGGTCGCCGGATGAAACGTGCCGGCGCCGACCTCGATATCGTAGGGCTGCAGGATGACGCAGCCCTGCTCCGCCCAATAGCGCTGCAGAGCGAGGATCAGCCCCTGAAAGCTGGTATCCGACTTGGGGGGCATTGCGTCACGCCGGGCGCGGACAGCCGGCCTTGCCGCAGCCGCGCGCGCTCGCCGCGACATAGGCGCCGCACGCTCGGCAGGCGATCAGATCCTGGACCGCTGGTTGCGATTGCTGTCGCGGTGAGGAGCGCTGAGTGGCTGGCCGCGGCCGCGGCACCTCGCGGCGCACCTCTTGACGCAGCTTATTGAACTGGCGGATCGCGTAGAGCACCGCGATCACAACCAGCGCGAGAAGAAGAAGACGAGACAAACCGCCGAACATCGCCGAGGTTTAGGGTCGAGGAGGCCCAGGGTCAAGCAAGCCGGGTCACACCGGCTACAAGCCAAAGCGGGCCCATAGCGCGCGGGCTTCGAGCCAGCCGATCAGATCGACAATCGGCGTCCACAGCTCGCGCTCGACAAAGCGCTGCCGCCGCGGCAGCCACCAGCGGCGGCGCCGCTCGGTCGCGATCGGCACGAGGCGGACATTGTCGCCAAAGCGGGCCCGCATGACCGAGCGCAGATCGCCAATCCCATCGATCAGACCGCGCGCCAACGCCATGCGGCCGGTCAATACCTCGCCGCTGAACAATGTCTCGTCTGCCGCGTCGATTTTGCCGCCGCGGCGATGGCGCACCTGCTCCTTGAAGGTTTCGTGGATGTCCTGCTGCAACGCCGAGAGGCGGGCGACATCGGCCGGATCCTCCGGCAGAAACGGATCGAGCAGCGATTTGCGTTCTCCTGCGGTATGGAGCCGCCGCTCGATGCCAAAGCGCTCGATCAGGCGGTTGACGCCAAATCCGGCCGAAACAACGCCGATCGAGCCGAGAAGCGAGGCCTCCTCGGCATAGATTTCGTCGCCGGCCAGAGCGAGCCAATAGCCGCCCGAGGCGGCGACATCCTCGGCAAAGGCGAAGACCGGGACCGCCTTCTCCTCGGCGAGCTGGCGGATGCGGCGGAACAGCAGCGCCGATTGCACCGGCGAGCCGCCGGGCGAGTTGATCGCCAGCGCCACACCGGAGAGCCCTGACAGCGCAAAGGCGCGGTCGAGGGCATTGGCATGGCTCCCCAGGGACAGCGCGGTGCGCCATTGCCGCGGCCCGATGACGCCGTCGAGGCGCAATACCGCGACGGTCGGCGGCGGATTGCGAAACCGCTCGATCGGCAGGAATTTCAGAAGCTCGCGCGGGTTCATCACCCCCGCAACATGGGGATTGTTCCCGCTGCGGTGTAGGGCGTCTACAGAATCAGGGCTCCGCCGCCGCGCAGGATTGCGTCGGCTGCGGCGGTGAAGCGGCCATCGGCTTCATGCAAGACGAGACCCGCCGCAAGCCGGGCCGGCGCGGCGACCTGCTTCCGCGCCTGCACGAGGACCCGGTTGGCCGCCTGTCCGGCGCGCGGCCACAGCGGAAAAATGACGATCCCGCCGGCGCGACCCGCGAGCTGCGCGAGCAGCACGTCGATCCGGTCGGCGCGATGGATAAAGGTGACGCTCCCCTTCGCGCGGACCATGCCGAGCGCGAAACGGACCCAATCGCCGAGCGCGGCGTCGCCCTCGATCGTGGCGGCGGCCTTTGCCGGATCGGAGACCGGACTGCCGCGGCCGCGCTCAATAAAGGGCGGGTTCGCCATGACATGATCGAAACTCCCGGGGCTGAGGCGCGGCGGCGGCTGCAACAGATCACCGACCATGACCGACAGGCGGTCGGCTCCCCCGTTCAGCAACAAATTATCGCCGGCGAGCCGCACGAGATCGCGCTGGAGCTCGATCCCGACGACACGGCATTGCGGCACCCGCGCCGCAAGGCAGAGCATCGCCGCGCCGACACCGCAGCCGGCATCGAGAATCTGCTGGTGGGGTGCGGCGGGAATTGCGGCGGCGAGAAACACCGGGTCGATCGCGGCGCGCGCGCCCTCGGCCGGCTGGCGCAGGCAGACGCGCCCGCCGAGCAGGCGGTCCTCGGTGACCGCAGTGCCGGCATCCGACGGCGAACCCGGCGGATCGGCCGGCCTGCCGGAGGATGGGCCGGGCGAGCTCACGGGAGCCCCGCCTCCGCCGCTGTGATCAAGGCGCGGGCGCGACCATGATCGCGCTCGGCAACCATCAACCGCCGCGGGATGGCGCCGATACTGCCTTCGACGAGGCTCGTATGCTGGTCGAGCACGACGCTGTCGATCCCGGCATCGCGCAACAGCGCCTGGGCCCAGGACAGACGGACGACATCGTTGGTGCGCAGCAGTTCTTTCATCGGGCCCCTGGAAACCGGCACCGGAAGCCGCAATCGATACGGCGGATCGGATGCGGCGGATTAGCGCGGCTGGGCACCGGCGGCGTGACTTGCGGCCGGGGGTGCGCCACTTGACTTACGGCGGCATTCTATGCTCGCTCGCCCTCGGGGGCGTCAAGCTTGCCCCCCGCGGTCATTCGCGGCCCCCAGCGAGGAGAACCCGGTGGCGCCGGTGCCGATTATCGATCGCGACCGCGACGGCCCGCCTCCGTCTCTCGAGCCGTTGTTCCGGCTGCTCCTGACCTTGGGCTGCGCGCGTCTCTGCGGCTATCGCGGCGAGCGGCACATCGCGCTCGCCGCCGCGGTCGAGTTCATCCACACCGCGACGCTGTTGCATGACGATGTCGTCGATGCCAGCGATCTGCGCCGCGGCCGCGACACGGCGAACGCGGTGTGGGGCAATAAGCCGGCGGTTTTGGTGGGCGATTTCCTCTTTGCCCGCTCCTTTCAGCTGATGGTCGAGGACGGCTCGCTACAGGTGCTCGAGATCCTGTCGCGCACCGCCGCGATCATCGCCGAGGGCGAGGTGCATCAGCTGATCACCGCCAACGACACGGCGACGACCGAGGCGGCCTATCTCGAAGTCATCGAGGCGAAGACCGCGGCCTTGTTTGCCGCGGCGAGCCGGATCGGCGCGGTATTGGCCGAGCGGCCGATCGAGGAAGAAGAAGCACTCGGCCGGTTCGGCCGCAATCTCGGCATCGCCTATCAGCTGGTCGACGACATGCTCGATTTCTCGGCGCGTCCGAGCGAGTTCGGGAAATCGGTCGGCGACGATTTCCGCGACGGCAAGATCACCCTGCCGATCGTGCTTGCCTATGCGCGGGGCGACAGCGAGGAGCGCGCCTTCTGGCGCCGCACGCTGGAGGAGGGCGAGCAAGGCCCCGGCGATCTCGAACGCGCCTTGCGGCTGGTCGAGCGCCACGGCGCCCTGGCCGAAACCCTGGCCCGCGCCCGCGCCTATGCCGCCGCCGCGATCGACGCCTTGTCGCCGTTTCCCGCCAGCCCCTTGCGCCGCGCCCTCGCCGAGTCGGCGGCCTTTGCCACGGAACGGGGCTTCTGAAGCAGCCAAAGCCCCCGGTGGTGTCTCAGTTTCCGTGTAACAGCCTTTGCGCCGGCGCGAATGTTCGGCTGTTAGGAAACAATTAGAGCGATATCGCTTAAAATCTCGACCGAGGCCGCCTTGTCCCCTAGGTGGTCGCATACACCCC
>VAZF01000093.1 GCA_005888425.1 Alphaproteobacteria bacterium | reverse complement strand
GCGATACACGACACTCGGCATGGGCACCGATCAAGGCAAAACCGGCAATGTCGCCGGGCTCGCGCTGCTCGCCGCGATGACCGGTCGCGACATCGGCGAGACTGCGCCGACGACCTTTCGCCCGCCCTATGTGCCGGTCGCGTTCGGACTGCTTGCCGGGCGTGCGAAGGGCCGGTTCGCCGACCCGGTGCGGGTCACGTCGATGCATGAGTGGCACGAGGCGGCGGGCGCCGTGTTCGAGGATGTCGGGCACTGGAAGCGCGCCCGCTACTACCCGCGCCCGGAGGAGGACATGATGGCTGCGGTGCGGCGGGAATGCCTCGCGGCGCGCGACGGCGTCGCGCTGCTCGACGCTTCGACCTTGGGCAAGATCGAAGTGGCTGGGCCCGACGCCGGCCGCTTTCTCGACCGCATCTACATCAATCGCTGGCAGAACCTCGGGGTCGGGCATTGCCGCTACGGCGTCATGTGCCGCGAGGACGGCATGGTATTCGACGATGGCGTCGGCGCCCGTCTCGCGCCGGACCGGTTCTTCCTGACGACGACGACCGGCAATGCCGCCGCGGTCTTCGACTGGCTCGAGGAGTGGCTGCAAACGGAATGGCCCGAGCTCGACGTGTTCTGCACCTCGGTAACCGAGGAATGGGCCAACGCCACCTTGGTCGGGTGGGCGGCGCGCGATGTGCTGGCGCTCCTCGCGCCGAGCCTCGCGCTCGACTCCGCCGCCTTTCCGCATATGACGATGCGCGAGGCGGACATCGGCGGCATCCCGGCGCGCATCTTCCGGGTCAGCTTCTCGGGTGAGCTGAGCTACGAGATCAATGTGCCGGCTGATCAGGGACTGGAATTGTGGGAAAGGCTGATTGCCGTCGGCGAACTGTTCGGCATCACGCCCTACGGCACGGAGGCAATGCATGTCATGCGCGCCGAGAAGGGCTACATCATCATCGGCCAGGAAACGGACGGCTCGGTGACGCCGGTCGATGTCGGCTTCGGCGCACTCGTCGCGCGAGATAAGGATTGTCTCGGAAGGCGGTCGCTGGCGCGCAGCGACACCGTCCGCCTCGACCGGAAGCAGCTAGTCGGATTGCTGCCCGATAATCCCGGCGACGTGATACCCGAGGGGGCGCAGCTCGTCGCGGTGCTCGGCGATGTCCCTCTGGTGATGCCGGGGCCGCATCCCGGCATGATCGGTCACGTGACGTCGAGCTATTTCGGGGCGCGGATCGGGCGCAGCTTTGCGCTTGGATTGGTGCAGAATGGCCGCTCGCGACACGGCGAGCGGGTCTGGGCGCCGCTCCCGGACCGCCCGATCGCGGCGCGGATCTGTCCGCCGGTGTTTTACGATCCCGAGGGCGCGCGGCGCGACGGCTGAGCCGAACGCGGCAAACGCCTAGAGCGCGACGGAGCGGCGTTCGCCGCTTGCCCGGTGGTAATAGACCATGACCAGCTTGCCGGTTTCGGGATCGACAAAGCGCTCGCCGGTAGCGGCCCAATCCGGGCCAGGGCTGCGCTCGCTGAGCGGCTTATAACGCCAGCGCTCGATCAATAGGCCGATGAGCAGGATCACACCCCAGGCGCCCAGCCCGATCGCGGCCGGAAAGATACAGAGAACCGCCATCGCAACTCCGCCGGCGACGAGCAGGCCGGCGATCACGAGCAGCACGACTCGCACTGCGCCCATTATGCCGGGATCGGTTCGATGACCGCCGCCGTGCCATAGGCGACGATCTCGCTCATCGTCTGCCCGATCTCGGCCGAATCGAAACGCATCATCAAGACGGCGTTGCCGCCCATCGCCGTCGCGTTCTGGACCAGCCGGTCGACCGCATGACGCCGCGCCTCCTCCAGGAGCTGCGTGTATTCGTGGATCTCGCCGCCGACAATCGAGCGCAGCCCGGCCATGATGTTGCCGCCGAGCCCGCGGCTGCGGACGACGACGCCGAAGCACTGGCCCTTGATCTCGGTGACGCGGTAATGCGGGACGTTTTCGGTCGTGACGACGAGCATCGGCGCTCTCCCGGAAGATGCGAGCCAAACGTGCGCGCGCCATAGCCTAGCCGCGAAAAACCTGAAATTGTCATAAACACCGATGGACGAAACCCGCCATTCGCCGCTCGAGGATTTGCTGCCTTGGGCGCTCCCCGCCGAGGACGGCAACCTGGCGGTGAGCCTCGGCGAATTGCGCTTTGTGCAGCAGATCGGGCTGCGCCTCAGGCCGCCGATGCCGGCCTATATCGGCGGCGTGCCATTGCCGTTGCAGCCGAACCGGGTCGCGGTCATGCGGCGGGTGCGCACGCTGTGGCTCGGCCCCGACGAATGGCTGATCACGGCCGCCGAGGGCGCGGCGCCGGATCTGTTGAGCTGGATCAGGCGAGCCGCCGCCGACCGCCGGGGCGAGGTCACCGATCTCTCGGCGAGCCGCATCGTCATCGAGATCGCCGGGAGAGAAGCGCGGACGCTCTTGGAGAAGGGCTGCGGCCTCGACCTGCACCCGCGCGCTTTCACCGCGGGCTGCTGCGCCCAGACGCTCTTCGCGAAATTGCCGGTCATCATCGACCAGATAAATGCGGCGCCGAGCTACCGGCTGTTTGTGCGCCGCTCAGCCGCGCGGTGGCTATGCGATTGGCTGATCGACGCGGCCGAGGAGTTCCGCTTTACCGGGTAGGCTAATCCGCGGCGTTGCTCGCTACCGCCGATGCGGCGCGGTCGCGGATCGCGTCGTGCCGCCGCTGCCGAGCCAGGGCGGCCTCGCCGCCGCTCGTCGCGTGATAGAGATCGAGCGTGTCGAGCTCATCCTCGCGCGGCGGCGCAATCGCCAGATCGGTGTAATTCCAGCGGTTCGGGTCGCGCGTGACCTCGTGGCGAATGACGGTCCATTCGCGATACAGCGACAGCTCGCCCCACACTTTGCGCACGGTTTCCACGGCGTAGCGTGGATAGAAGCGCAGCGCGCTCTCGCGCGGCAGCGTGCTGCGGCGGTCACGCCGGAATTTGAGCCTGAGGCCGCCGCCTTCGAGAGGATGCACCCCCTCGAAGCGGGTCATCGCGCAGAACCACCAGAGAAGGCCGATCGTGTTGGCGATGCGGCCGCGCGGGTTAGCGGCGGTGCGGCGCAGGATCGTGCGGACATGCTCCGGCGTGTAATACGCGTCCCAGGCCGCGCGGTAGGCTTCCTCCCATTCCGCGTCGGACATTTTGGGGTGGTGCGACACGCGGTGGTTCAAATCGTATTTGTTGAGGTCGGGGTCCATCCAGACACCCTGAGCGGAGAGCTTCTGGTGGTCTTCCGATCCCGGCAGCGGCGTCAGGAAAAAGAATTCGAGGAGGTCGAGCGGCAATTCGCGCTTGATGATCTCGACATCGCGCAGGATCGACTCCTTGGTGTCTCCAGGGAAACCGAGGATGTAGCCGGCGCAGGTAATGGCGCCGCTGTCGCGCCATTGCTGCAGCATCGCGCGATATTCGGTGATCTTGTTCTGGTGCTTTTTAGCCGTCAGCAGATTATCCGGGTTGATGTTTTCGAGCCCGATAAAGACACGCCGGACGCCGGCCTGCGTCACCTTCTCGATAAAGTTCGGGATGCGGTGACACAGCGTATCGACCTGGATCGTAAAGGCGAGCTTCAGATCATGGGTGGTGCGCATCGCGATCAGGCGGTCGGTCAACTGCTCCCAATTGCGGTTGCGCGCAAAATTGTCGTCGGTGATGAAGAACCGCGCGATGCCGCGCCGGTAATGCTCGTGGATGCAGCGTTCGAGATCGTCCGGGCTGCGGTAGCGGCTCTTCCGGCCCTGCACGTTGATGATCGTGCAGAACGAGCATTGATAGGGGCACCCGCGCCCGAGATCGATGCTGGAGAACGCGCCGGCGGTGCGCCGGATGTGCTTCTCGGCGAGGATCGGCACCGGCTCGTCTTCGAGCCCCGGCAGCTCGTTCATGCGGTTATAGAGCGGCTTCAGCGCGCCGTTCCAGGCGTCGCGCAAGACTTCGTCGAGACGGCCCTCCTCCGCCTCGCCCGCGAAGAACGAGATGCCGAGCGCCTGCGCCGCGCGCAATTCGGGCGGCACGTCGGGGAGCATCGCGAGGCAGCCCGAGACGTGAAATCCGCCGATGCATACCGGGAGACCGGCCTCGAGAAACAGTCGTGCCAGATCGACGGCTCGCGGAAACTGATTGGTCTGGACGCCGACCAAGCCGATCAGCGCGCGCCCCCCGGCGCGGCGGATCTGCCGGATCATGCGGTCGGGGAGAACCCGGCGATTGGTCTCGTCATAGGTGTCGATGCGGATCTCGACA
>VAZF01000092.1 GCA_005888425.1 Alphaproteobacteria bacterium | reverse complement strand
TCCTCATTGGTCCAGGCGACGATCTCTATAGGCGCCTCGGTCTCGTAGCCGAGATCGTTCAGCGTGCGCACGAGCTCGAGCCCGGCCATGACGCCATAGGCGCCGTCAAACCGGCCGCCGGTCGGCTGCGTGTCGAGATGGCTGCCGGTCACGACCGGCGGCAGGTCCGGATCGCGGCCGGGTCGGCGCGCGAAGATGTTGCCGATCTTATCGACCGCGACCGTGCAGCCGGCTTCCTCGCACCAGCGGATAAAGAGGCGCCGCGCCTCGCCGTCGAAATCGCTTGCCGCGAGCCGGCACACCCCGCCTTTCGCGGTGGCGCCGATCCGGGCCAGTTCCATCAGGCTCACCCACAGACGCTCGCCGTTTATCTGCAGATTGCGCATCAGCCTTTTGCTTCGTCTGCGTCGATCAAGCGGGGACAGCTCCAGCTCGCGCATCACCGCCGCCTCATCACTGTTCGGGTCTTGCGCTGCGGCATTGATTATGAGGCCCTGACGGCGAGCTTCCGCCTCGAACGCAAGATCCCGTTGCTTCTTGCTCTTCTTTTCTCTCATGGATTTCTCGAAGAACGTTTCACCGGGTGATTCTACCCCACACCGTCGATCGGCGCTAATATCACCAACGATCAAGGAACGCGGAGCCGAGAATGCAGGCCTGGTACCATTGCGAGAACGTCTACCCGTTTGTGCCGCAGGAGGTGCTCGACCGCGCCGAGTCGGTGCGCGCCAGCCTGCCGAACAGATACTGCGACCCGAAGATCGCCGCCGATCTGTTCCATGAATGCCTCGACGAGCATCTGCTGTGCGACGATCTCGGGGTCAACATCGTCTCGATCGAGCATCATTCCGGCATCAACAGCCTTTACGGCGCGAGCACGATGATCCTCGGCATCATCGCGCGCCAGACGAAGAATGTGCGCATCCTGTCGCTCGGGACGCTCGTCTCGGTGCGGCCCGACCCGGTGCGCATCGCCGAGGAATATGCGACCGCCGATGTCCTGTCGCGCGGCCGGCTCGAGATCGGCTTTGTCAAATCCGGCGACAGCGAGATGGTGTCGGGCAATGCCAACCCGGTCGGCTATGTCGACCGCTTCTGGGAGGCGATGGACGTCATCAAATTGGCATTGACCTCGCATGACGGGCCCGTCAGCTACGAGGGCAAGCACTTCACGCACCGTCACATCAATATCTGGCCGGGTGCCTACCAGCGGCCGCATCCGCGCTTCTGGGCCGCGACCGGCGATCCCGAGACCTCGGCCGAGTTGGGGCGGCGCGGCTATATCAACGCGCTCGTGTTGCGCGGGCCCGAGGCGTCGAAGCGCGCCTTCGACTCCTACCGCAAGGCGCGACAGGACGCCGGCCTTCCTGCTCCCGGCAGCGACAAATTTGCTTATGCCGCGCTGTGCTATGTCGGCGACACCGACGAGGAGGGATTGCAGGTCGGCAGCAAATTGCTGTGGTTTCTGAACACGAGCCTCAAGCAGTCGCCGCAGATGTCGAAATTCCTGCCCGGCCGCAACTCGCCGGAGATGGCCCCCAACATCTGGCGCACGACGGGGGCGCGCGGCCGCCCGGCCGACCAGCTGATCGGCATCACCGCGGAACGGGCGATCGAGCGCGGCATCCTCGTCGCCGGCAACCCCGACACGGTCTATCGGCAGATCATGGACATCTACGACAAGGTCGGCGGGTTTGCGCATTTCATCTTTGTCGGCCGCTCCGGCTTTCTGACGCACGAGGAAGCCAACAAGGGCATCCGGCTGATGGCGAAGGAGGTCCTGCCGCGCCTCCCGGCCGCGACCGTCACGCTGAACGACGTCGCACCGGTCCCCGCCGCCGCGCAATAGAGGCCACATGTCGCGCAACGCACCCGCTTACGAGGACGATTTCGTTGCCTGGCTGGAAGACCAGGCGCAACACGCCAGGAGGCAGGAAATCGAGAGCCTCGACCTCGAAAACATCGCCGAGGAGCTTGAAGGCATGGCGCGCAGCGATCGGCGCGAGATCCGCAATCGCCTGATCGTGCTGCTGGTTCACCTGCTGAAACACAAATTTCAGCCGCGCCGGCGCTCACGCGGGTGGCGGGCGACAATCGCAGAGCAACGGCAACGGATCGCGACCGTCATCGACGACAGCCCGAGTCTGCAGCCTTTCCCCGCGAGCATTATCAATCGATGCTATGCCGATGCGCGATCGCAAGCCGCGTTGGAAACCAGTCTTTCAGCAGGCGATTTCCCAGAAACGTGCCCCTTCTCCGTCGAGCAAGCGCTCGACCCCAACTGGCTGCCCTAAGCCGAGCCGCCAAAATCACATGACGATCGCACCGGGAGGATAGAAATGAACGACGCGACAACGCCGTGGATCGATCCCGAACTCGTCGCCGCGGGCAAATTGCTGCAGGAGAAGGGTCTCGTTGCGCCCGACCGCACGGTCGCCTCGATACCCGAGGTGCGCGCCGCGCAGGAGCGCATCGGCGCGTTTCTCGGCGAAGGCTCGGCGCCGCTGAAGGATGAGCGCGACCTGTCATTGCCCGGGCCGCACGGCCAGGTGCCGTGCCGGCTGTATTTGCCGGACGGTGTCGAGCGGCCGCCGCTGCTCGTCTATGCGCATGGCGGCGGCTTTATGCAGGGCAGCATCCCGAGCTGGGATCATTTCCTGCGCGACCTCGTGCGTCAGAGCGGCGTCGCCGCGCTGTCGGTCGATTATCAATTGTCGCCCGAGGTCAAATTCCCGGTCGCGTACGAGGAATTCCTCGCGATGACTCGATTGGCGGCGCGCGAAGGGGCCGGGTTCGGCATCGACCCGACGCGGCTCGCGGTCGGCGGCGACTCGGCCGGCGCCAATCTCGCCCTTGCCGCGGCGCTCGCGCTGCGCGATGCCGGCGAGCGGGCGCTCAAATTCCAGCTCTTGATCTACGGCGTCTATTCGACCGACAGCGAGAGCCCCTCTTGGCGGCGTTTTGGCCAAGGCGCCGGATTGAACCAGGCGAACATGCGCTGGATCTGGGAAACCTATCTCCAAAGCCCGGAGCAGCAAAAGGATTGGCGCGCCGCCCCGATCACAGCCGATCTAAAAGGCGTCGCGCCGGCACATCTGATCGTCGGCAGCCTCGACCCGCTGCTCGACGACAGCAACAATCTCGCGGCGAAGCTGAAAGCCGCCGGCGTGCCCTGCCAGCTGACAGTCTATCAGGGCATCAATCACGGCTTTATCCGGTATGGAAAGCTGATCGGAACCGCGCGCCGCGCGATCGCCGACTGCGCCGCCGCGCTGAAAGCGGGACTCGCCTGACCGCTGCCGCCGGCTAAAAGTCAATGCAGCGGCCGCCGATTTCCCAATCGCCGTAGCGGGTCGGCTCGGGACCTTTCGGCCCGCCGATCTCGCGCGGCCGCGGCGGCGTCTCCTCGGCCGGCGTTTTCGGCTTGGGCGGGGGCGGTTCGGCCGCTTCCGGTCGCTGCTTTTTCATGCGCGAGGATATGGCGTCCGGCCGTCCTCGGCTCAACCACCGCGTTCCGATGCCCCTAAGGTTTTGCCCGGAGCTTTTTTCCGGGAACGATGCTGGCCCTGCGGTGTTGCCCGGCAAGTCGCGCTCGATCTTTTGAGCGCGGTGCTCCGCCGAAAACGCCCCCTCGACGACGGCATCGAAGACAATCCGGACATGCCGGTCCTGTCGGTGCGCGACCGCGCTTTTGCGCGGCTGCTGGTCGCGACGGTATTGCGCCGGCTCGGCCAGATCGATGCGCTCATCGCCGATTGCCTGAACACGCCGCTCGCGCCGCGCGCGGCAATCGTGCAGGACATCTTGCGGCTCGGCATCTCCCAATTGATGTTCCTGCGCACGCCGCCGCATGCCGCGGTCGCGACCAGCGTCGATCTTGCGCATCAGCGCGGGCTCTTGTCGCACAAAGGGCTCGTGAACGCGGTATTGCGCCGGTTGAGCGTCGAAGGCGCCGAGCGGGTCGAGCGCCAGGATGCGGCGCGGCTCAACACGCCGGACTGGTTGTGGCGTTCGTGGAGCGGCGCTTATGGCGACGATATGGCGCGTGCGATCGCCACGGCGCATCTGAAGGAGGCGCCGCTCGACCTGACGGTCCGCGCCGACGAGGCGGCCTGGTGCGAAAAGCTGCAAGCCACCCAGCTGCCGACCGGTTCGCTGCGCCGGCCCGCGGGCGGCGCCGTCAGCTCCCTGCCCGGTTACGCCGAAGGCGCGTGGTGGATCCAGGACGCCGCGGCGGCGTTGCCGGTCCGCCTGTTCAACGGGATCGCCGGCCGCGAGGTCGTCGATCTCTGCGCGGCTCCCGGCGGCAAGACGGCACAGCTTGCCAATGCCGGCGCCCAGGTCATGGCGGTCGACCGCTCGGCCCGCCGGCTCGACCGGCTGGTCGCCAATTTGAGCCGCCTGAAATTGCGGGTCGAGGCGATCGCGGCAGATGCGCTGACCTGGCGGCCCGATCATCCGGTCGATGCCGTGCTGCTCGATGCGCCCTGCACGGCGACCGGTGCGATCCGGCGCCATCCCGATGTGCCGCATCTGAAGCAACCCGATGATGTCGCACGGCTCGCCATCGTGCAGGAGAATTTGCTGCACGCCGCCATCGACATGCTGCGGCCGGGCGGCACCCTGGTCTACTGCACCTGCTCGCTTGAGCCGCAGGAAGGGCAGGAGCGGGTCGAATCGCTCTTGCGCTCGGGCGCCCCGGTCGAGCGCCGCCCGGTTGAGCCGGGCGAGTTCGGCGCGTCGCCGGACTGGGTCACGCCCGAGGGCGATCTGCGCACCCTTCCCTGCCATCTTGCCGAATATGACGGCGTCGATGGCTTCTACAGCGCCCGCCTCGTCAAGCGCGGCTGACCCCCCGGCGCCGCGATCCGGGCCGGCGCTTGCCGGCTCCCGCTTTCCTTGTTACGACACGGCATGGTCGATCTGCCGCGCAGGAGGGAGACCGCGGGCCCGGTAGCAACCGCTTTTCTCGACCGGCTGCGGCAGGGCGCGTTGCGCGTCCTGACGACCGCTCCCCTGCCCCGAACCTCGCTGAACGGCCGCGTTCCCGATAGCCCGCGCGGGCCGATCGGCGAAAACTGGCCGGGCGACCCGAAACGCGGCGCCGCGATCCTGGCCGGCGACATCGAATTTGTCGGCGAACTCGTGCGCAACCCGTCGCCCGCTTGGTTTCCGTCGGGCGCCGGCCCGGAATGGCTGGCCGCCTGGCACGGCTTTGGCTGGCTCGCCGACCTCGTCAGCGCCGGCGAGGCGGCGCGCGAGGCGGCCCGCGCGCTGATCCAGAGCTGGCTCGACACACGCCCGGCGCGGCACCCGATCGGCTGGCGCCCGGATGTGCTCGGGACCCGGATCTCGGCGTGGCTCATGCACCTCGACGAGCTGGCCGGCCGCGACATCGACCGGTCCTTGCGGCGCGAGATGCTGGCGAGCATCACAGTGCAGCTTCGCCATCTGACGCGGAGCGTGGTCTCGGAAGGCGATGGGCCGGCGCAATTGCGCACCATCAAGGGACTGATCGGCGGGTTCGTCGCTCTCGGCGGCTCGGAGCGCCGCGTCACCCGGGTGTTGCGCCTCCTCGATCGCGAGCTGCGGCGGCAGATCCTGCCCGATGGCGGGCACCGCACGCGCAGCCCGTCAGTTCAGCTTGAGGTATTGCGCGACCTGATCGATATCCGCAGCGCATTGCGGACCGCCCGCATCGAGCCGCCACCCGCGTTGCGCAACACGATCGAGGCAATGGCGCCGGTATTGCGCCTCTTCCGCCATGGCGACCGCCGCCTCGCGCTGTTCAACAATTCGGTCGAGGAAGACGGCGTCCTGATCGACCTCGTGCTGACCCGTTCGGAGGCGAAAGGTCCCGCACCGCCGCAGGCCCCGCATGCGGGTTTTCAGCGGCTGCAGGCGGGCCAGACGCTGGTGTTGGTCGATACCGGCAAGCCGCCGCCGCATGGCTTTGACGGGCACGCGCATGCCGGCATGCTGTCCTTCGAATTGAGCCGCGAGCGCGAGCGCATCATCGTCAATTGCGGCGGTTATCGCGGCCCGAAGCCGGCCTGGCGTCGTCTCGCTCGATCGAGCGCGGCGCATTCGGTGCTGGTTGTCGGCGACACCAACGCAGTCGAGATCCAGGAGGACGGCTCGGTCGGCCTGGCCGCGGCGACCGTGCATTGGGACCGCGCCGAGGAAGCTGGGCATCAATGGCTCATGGCGAGGCACGATTTGTACGAGCCACGCTTTGGTCTGACCTATGCGCGCGAGCTCTATTTGACCCCCGACGGCGACGATCTGCGCGGCGAGGACAAGCTGACCGGCCGCGCGGGCGTCGAGTTCGCCGTGCGCTTTCATTTGCATCCCGCGGTCGAGGCGTCGCTCGCCGCCGACAATGGCGCGGCGGTGTTGCGGCTGCCGAGCGGCGCGGTATGGCGCGTACGCGCGACGGGCGCCGCGATGAGCC
>VAZF01000091.1 GCA_005888425.1 Alphaproteobacteria bacterium | reverse complement strand
ACGAGCTGAAAAAGCGGACCGACGCGCTGCCGGCCAGCCGGCGTGTCATGTTCAAGCTGACCCTGCCCGACATCGCCGACCTCTACATGCCGCTGGTCAATCATCCGCGTGTCGCCCGGGTCGTTGCCCTCTCCGGCGGCTATACCCGCGCCGACGCCTGCCAGCGGCTCGCCGCCAATCACGGCGTGATCGCGAGCTTCTCGCGCGCGCTCGTCCAGGACCTTCGCATCTCTATGAGCGACGCCGAATTCGAGGCGGCCCTTGCCCAATCGATCGACGAGATCTACCGCGCCTCCACCATCAAGGCCTGACTAATGCTAACCTCCGCGCTCGTGCGGGGGTTGCCGACCTATCGTAACGAAAGGTATTGCGGCCGAAGGCGACGCGATCGACATGCTGAACCGCATCATCAAGATCTACCAGGGCAAAGATTGACCTTCCCGGCCGGCATAACGCGCGATGAGGCGCGGGCGACGACCCGCCTCTATCTGATCACGCCGCCCGCGCTCGATCCCGACCGGTTCGCCAAGGATCTCGAGGCGGCGCTCGCGGGCGGCGATGTCGCATGCCTGCAGCTGCGGTTGAAAGACGCCGGCGACGATGAGATCCGCCGCGCCACCCGCATCCTGCAGCCGATTGCGCAGGAACGCGGCGCGGCCTTCATCATGAACGATCGGCCGGATCTCGCGGCCGAACTGGAATGCGACGGGGTGCATGTCGGCGAGGAAGACACCCCCTATGCCGAGGCGCGGCGTCTCCTCGGGCCCGACCGGATCGTCGGCGTGACCTGCGGCGACAGCCGGCACCGCGCCGTGGTTGCGGCCGACGCCGGTGCTGATTATGTAGCATTCGGGGCGTTTTTCCCGAGCGGCACGAAAGCGGCCAAGCACCGCGCACAGCCCGACTTGCTGCGCGACTGATCCGAGACGACGGTCGTGCCGTGCGTTGCGATCGGCGGCATTACCCAGGCAAATTGCGGCCCCCTGGTTGAGGCCGGCGCGGATTTTCTTTCCGTGATCGGGGCAATCTGGTCATACCCGCGGGGTCCGCGGGCAGCAGTCAGCGAGTTCAACGATGTCTTCGCACGTTATGGCCGCGCTGCGGCCTGAGATGGCCATGGCAACACAAGAGCAGCCGACCGTCGTAGTGATCGACGACGATGCGTCGGTCCGCAAGGCGCTGGACAATCTGTTCCGCTCGGTCGGGCTTGCGGTCGAGCTGTTCGGCTCGCCGCAGGAATTCCTGCAGAGCGAACGCCCGGACCGGCCGGGCTGCATTGTGCTCGATGTCCGTTTTCCGGGCCGCAGCGGGCTGGATATGCAGCGGGAGATTTCCGCCGCGAACACGCCGCTGCCGATCATCTTCATCACCGGCTATGGCGACATCCCGATGTCGGTGCGGGCGATGAAGGCGGGCGCCGTCGAGTTTCTGACCAAGCCGTTCCGCGACCAGGATCTGCTCGATGCGGTCGGTGTCGCGCTTGAAAAGGACCGCGTCCGCCGCGCCAACGAGGTGCGCCTCTCCGAATTGCGGACACGCTTTCAGACCCTGACCGCCCGCGAGCGACAGGTCTTGAGCCTCGTCATCGCCGGCCGGCTCAACAAGCAGATCGCCGGCGAGCTCGGGGTCAGCGAGATGACCGTCAAGATGCATCGCCGCCAGGTCATGCGGAAGATGCAGGCCACCGGGCTCGCCCAGCTCGTCCGCCTCGCCGACCAGCTCGGCCTCGGCGCCCCGCACACCGCCTGATCTAAGCTCTGCTGCGCTGCTGGCCGGCTGCTGCGGCCTGTGCTACTGTCTTACGCCTTGCCGATCGATCGGAGCACGGTAATGTCCGTCAGGGTGACGGCCAAGCTGTCGACCAAATTCCAAATCTCGGTGCCGAAGGCGGTTCGGACCGCTCAGCACTGGCAGGCAGGACAAGAGTTTGCCTTCATCCCAAAGGGCAGGGCGGTATTGTTGGTGCCGGTCCCGAAGGCCGAGGACCTTGCCGGCTTAGCGCGTGGAGCAAAGGCCGAGGGTTACCGGGATCGGTCCGATCGAATCTGATGCGGCTGGTCGATACCTCCGCCTGGATCGAATGGTTGGTCGCCTCACCAGTCGGTGCCCGCTTGGCGTCCGAGCTGCCCGAACGCGATCAGTGGCTCGTCCCCACTATCGTCCAACATGAATTGGCGAAGTGGCTGTCCCGAGAGGCCGGCGATGAAGAAGCAGATCGAGTGATTGCCTTCACGCAGACATGCGTCGTAGCGGATTTGGACACTGCGATTGCTCTCTCTGCGGCCGAACTGTGCGTCGTGCATAAACTCGCCACTGCGGATGCCGTCGTTTATGCGACCGCCCTGGCGCGAGGCGCCGACCTGCTGACTTGCGATCGTGACTTCGAAAAGCTTCCGAATACGTGCTACGTGGCGAAATCCAGGGCATAGGGCGACGCAGGGCGAGGATCGCCGCGAGCAGAGCAGCACAAGGAGTTAAGGTATGCCACAGGGGCCACTCTCCGGCATCACGATTGTCGATCTGTCGCGCATTCTCGCCGGGCCGTATTGCACGCTGCTCCTGGCCGAGCTTGGCGCGCGGGTCATCAAGGTCGAGGTGCCGAAGACCGGCGATGACGCGCGCCAATACGGCCCGTTCAAGGGCGGCAAATCGACCTATTTCGCGTCAGTCAACCGCGGCAAGGAGTCGATCGCGCTCGATCTGAAGGCGGCGGCGGACCGCGAGATTTTCGAGCGCCTGTTGGACAAGGCCGATGCCGTCGTCGAGAACTTCCGGCCCGGCACGATGGAAAAGCTCGGCTATGGCTGGGAAGCGCTGCACCCGCGCTATCCCCGCCTCGTCTACGCCGCCGCTTCCGGCTTCGGCCATACCGGCCCCTATTCGCACCACCCGTCCTACGACATGGTCGTGCAGGGGCTGGGCGGCATTATGAGCATCACCGGCGTGCCGGACGGCCCCCTCGTGCGGGTCGGCACTTCGATCGGTGACCTCGCTGGCGGTCTCTACACGGCGGTGGCGCTGAACGCGGCCTTAATGCACCGCGAGCGCACAGGCGAGGCGACCAAGGTCGATGTCGCGCTGTTCGATTGCCAGCTGGCGCTCCTCGAAAACGCGGTCATGCGCTACACGACAACCGGCGAGATCCCCGGCCCGATGGGGGCGCGGCATCCCTCGATCACGCCGTTCGAGGCGTTTGCGACCAAGGACGGCCATATCATCATCGCCGCCGGCAATGACGGGCTCTTCGTCAAGCTGGCCGAGGCGTTGGGCCGCTCCGATCTGGCGCGGAACCCGCTCTTCCAGACCAACCCGCTGCGCAATCAGCACCAGCCGGCGCTGAAGGCGGAGATCGAGGGGGTGTTGCAGGGCGGCACGACCGATCACTGGATCGCGCTGTTGGAGAAAGCCGGGCTCCCGTGCGGCCCGGTCAACAATGTCGAGCAGGCCCTGGCGCATCCGCAGACCGAGGCGCGCAACATGCTCGTCGAGGTCGACGACCCCGTCACCGGTCCGCTCAAGCTCGCCGGCAATCCGATGAAATTCTCGGCGTTTGCGGATCCGTCGAGCCGCGAGCCGGCCCCCGAGCTCGACGCGGACCGGCAGAAGATCCTGCGCGAACTGGGTCTTTAGATAATCTTCCGCCCGCGCAGATCGCGGATCTGCGCCGGGGTGTAGCCGAACTCGGCGAGCACCGCGTTATTGTCCGCGCCGAGTTCGGGGGCCGTGCCGATCCGGGCCGGCGTTTCCGAGAACTGCCACGGCGAGCCGTGCACCTTCAGCCGCTTGCCATATTTCGGGTAGTCGATTTCGCGAGCAGGCTCAGCAGCGCGGCGCGTTTCTCCTCGCTGTCGATGACAATGCCGAGATCGCCAAAGCCTTCCCGTTCGAGACGTTCGTAAAAGCCGAGCGCGGTCATCGCGCTGCGCCACGCCCGCGCGCCGTTCAGCTGGAAGACCAGCGGCTTGCCGTCACCGTCGTTAAAGCTCGCGCTGATGCCGGGGCGCTCGGCAGTGCCGGTGATGCGGGCCTGGCCGGTGACCGGATCGCGGTTGCGCCACATCGCCGTGGCCAATGTCCAGCCCATCAGCCGGATCTGACCGCCGAGCAAGGACCAGTCGACCTTCTGGCCGATGCCGGTCGTCCGCGCATAGGTCAGCGCGGCGAGCGCGCCGCCGAAGGCGAGGATCGCGCAGGTCTCGTCCGCCACTGAGACGATACCGGTCTTCAGCGGCTGACCCGGCGTCGCATAGGCTTGGGCGATGCCGCCCAAGGCCTGCGCCATCGAGTCGGTTCCCGGCAAATGCGCGTTCGGGCCTTTCGGGCCATAGCCGGAAATCGAGATGTAGACGAGCTTCGGGTTGATCCGACGCAAGTCATCGTAACCGAAGCCATTTTTTTCGGCTGCTCCGGGCCGGAAATTCTGGCCGAAGATGTCGGCGCGCGCGACGAGCTTCTTCAGGATGTCGCGGCCTTCGTCGGTCTTGAGGTTTAGCGTGAGGCTTCTGACCCCGCGGTTGTTGGTTTCGAAATAGGTGCTGGGAAAACCCGGTAGGACGGTCGAGCCGCGCGAATTGTCGCCGCCTTCGGGCACCTCGATCTTGATCACCTCGGCGCCGAGATCGGCCATCAGCATATAGGGCACGGTGCCGGCCTGCGCGGTCGAGCAGGCGACGACCCGAACACCTTGCAACGGCCCATGCGGCTCGCTCATGTCGCGCATCTCCTCTTCGTCCCAGATGTGATCTTATGGTCCGGCCAGCGTCGCCGGGCGATGAATTAAAACCGGCGACGAATTAAAAAAAGTCCCGGCCAAGACCGGGACCTGTCGTTCAAAGTGCAAGGTGCGGATTTAAGGGATCCCGGCCTTCGGGATCTAGGCGTTGAACCGACGCCGTCGCGAGCCTTCGCCGGCTCCGAGCTACTCGCTGGCTTCGGCAGGCTTGTTCTGATGCCGGCGCGCCACCCGCGCCATGTCCTCGAGGAACTCGTGGAGCGCCTGGTCGGCGGTGTAGGACATTTTGGCGAAGGCGCGCAGGAAACTGTCGGTGCGCGGGAGCTGGAACAGCGTTTCCTCGCCGTCCTTCGGTGTCGTCGCGGTGACCAGAACGACATTGTCGAAGGGCTGAAGCACCAGCTCCTTCAGCGGCTTGCCCGGTCCCGTCACATACTCGACCACGCGGCAGCGCTCGCTGTCCGGCAGCTCGTTGAGGATCGTCATGCGGTAGGCGGCGCGGGTTGTCGAGGCCTCTACGAGGGCGCGGGCGAAGGGCCGCAGAAACGTCTCGTCGAAGCCAAGGATCGCGATCGGGCGGTCGTTATTAACCGAGGAGCGCATCTCCAGCGTCGTCCACAGCGAGGCGCGGCCCTGAAAGTAATCGGCCGAAGCAAGATCAAGATTGATCGAGTCAATCGGCATCGGCGGCGACAACGAACGCGCTGATAGAAAAGCAAAGCAGGCTGGTTCGCGTTTAAGCGAAATGTTGGTCGCCGCCTCTAGATTGCGGTCGGCGATCGCAGGTGTGTCAGCCATGGCAAGGCCTATCCTGGGTGGCGGCAACCAAGCGTAAGGAGGACCCTCTT
>VAZF01000181.1 GCA_005888425.1 Alphaproteobacteria bacterium | reverse complement strand
TCGCGCGCTGCCGCGCCCGGCGGCAGGAGGTCATCGTCGTCTCCTCCGGCGCGATCGCGGTCGGGCGCCGCCATCTCGGCCTGCGCGGCAGGGCCTTGCGTCTCGAGGAAAAGCAGGCCGCGGCGGCGACGGGCCAGATCCGTCTTGCGCATGCCTATCAGGAGGCGCTGGCTCGCCACGGCATCACGGTGGCGCAGATCCTGCTGACCTTGGAAGACACCGAGGAGCGACGCCGCCATCTCAATGCCCGCGCCACCTTCGCCCAGCTGCTCGGCCTCGGCGCCGTGCCGGTCGTCAACGAGAACGACACGATTGCCACTGCCGAGATCCGTTTTGGCGACAATAACCGCCTCGCCGCCCGCGTCGCGCAGATGGCGAGCGCCGACATGCTGGTGCTGCTGTCCGATATCGACGGCCTGTACTCGGCCGACCCGCGCCACGATCCGGCCGCGCGTCATATTCCCCTGGTGCGCGATCTCGGCCCCGAGATCGAGGGCATGGCCGGCAGCGCGCCGCCCGGCTACAGCTCGGGCGGCATGGTCACCAAGCTCGCCGCCGCCCGCATCGCGATGCAGGCCGGCTGCCACATGCTCATCGCCGAGGGCCGCCCGAAAGGAAATGAGGTGGCGGGGCCGCTTGGCGCAATCGAGGCGGGCGCCCGCGCGACATTATTCCTGCCCCACAGCGAGCCGCGCTCGGCGCGAAAGGCCTGGATTGCCGGCGCGGTCAACCCGGCCGGTGCCCTCATCGTCGACGACGGGGCCGCCCGCGCGCTGCACAGCGGCAAGAGCCTGTTGCCGGCCGGGGTGGTCGGTATCGAGGGCGCCTTCGAGCGCGGCGACTGCGTCGTCATCCGCACCCGCGCCGGGATCGAGGCCGGGCGCGGCCTCTCGGCCTATGCCGCCGCCGATATCCGGCTGATCGCCGGCCACAAGAGCGGTGAAATTGCAACAATTCTCGGCTACCGTGGTCGCGATGAGATCATTCATCGCGACGATCTGGTGCTGACGGAGGCCCGATGAGCCCCGACGACCTGATCCATCGCCCGGCCGAGCCGGCCTCGGATTTGGCCCAGACCATGGCCGAGATCGGCCGCCGCGCCCGCGACGCCGCCTCCCGGCTGGCGCTCGCCCCGGCCGAATCCAAGACCGCTGCCCTCAAAGCCGCCGCCGCTGCGATTCGCTCGCGGGCGAATGAAATCCTGTCCGCCAATGCCGAAGATCTTGCCGAGGCGAAGCAGGCCGGCATCGGCTCCGCCTTGCTGGATCGGCTCGCGCTCGACCCGAAGCGCCTCGAAGCGGTCGCCTGTGGCCTCGAAGACATCGCCGCCCAGCCCGACCCGGTCGGCCGGGTGCTCGCCGAATGGACCCGACCCAATGGCCTCCGCATCGCGCGGGTCAGCGTGCCGCTCGGCGTCATCGGCATCATCTACGAGAGCCGCCCCAATGTGACCGCCGATGCGGGCGGATTGGCCCTGAAATCGGGAAATGCCGCCATCCTGCGCGGCGGCTCCGAGAGCTTCCGTTCCTCAAAAGCGTTGGTTTCCGCGCTTTCCGAGGGCCTCCACTCGGCCGGTCTACCGGTACATGCGGTACAGCTCGTGCCCACGCGGGACCGCGCCGCGGTTGGCCTGATGCTTAAGATGAGCGGAATCATCGACATCATCGTGCCGCGGGGCGGCGCCTCGCTGATAGAGCGGGTGCAGCGCGAGAGCCGCATCCCGGTCATCGCCCATCTCGAAGGCCTCTGCCACACCTATATCGATCGCGCAGCCGACCCCGAGAAGGCGCGCCAGATCGTGCTGAACGCCAAGATGCGCCGCGTCTCGATCTGCGGCGCGACCGAAACGCTGCTGGTCGATCGCGCGGTCGCCCGCATCGTGCTACCGCCGATCCTTGCCGATCTGCGCGCCTCCGGCTGCGAATTGCGCGGTGATACGGAAACGCTGGCCTTGGATGCGCACGTCCAACCTGCAACGGAACAGGATTGGCGTACCGAATATCTCGACGCGATCCTCGCCGTGCGAGTCGTCGATGGTGTGAGCGGCGCAATCGATCACATCAACCATTACGGCTCGCACCACACCGATGCGATCGTGACCGAGGACGACGCCGCGGCCGAGCGGTTCCTGCGCGAGGTCGACAGCGCGATCGTGCTGGTCAACGCCTCGACCCAGTTTGCCGATGGCGGCGAGTTCGGCATGGGGGCCGAGATCGGCATCTCGACCCAGCGGCTGCCGCCGCGAGGGCCGGTCGGCGCCGCCGAACTGACCACCTACAAATACCTCGTCCGCGGCAACGGCCAGGTGCGCCCCTGAATAGCTCGCCCTCCGCCAAAACAGCCCCTCTCCACCCTTCAGGGGGGAGAGGGAGGGGCCCGTCGCGTAAGCGGCGGGAGGGTGAGGTGGGTGTGGGCTACGCGCCGCGAGGGAGCCTCCACGCCGGAAGCGGCCGGCGCATCGGCCTTCTCGGCGGCTCGTTCAACCCGGCCCATGGCGGGCATCTGCATATCAGCCGGCTGGCGCTGCAGCGTCTCGGCCTCGACGAGGTCTGGTGGCTCGTCTCGCCGCAGAACCCGCTGAAGCCGCCCGCCGGCATGGCTCCCTTCGCCGACCGCTTCGCCCAGGCCTGCGAAGTCCCGGCCGGTGACCGCCGCATTCGGGTCAGCGGCATCGAGGCCGAGCTCGGCTCGACCTATACCGCGGACACGTTCAAAGCCTTGCGTCGCCGCTTCCCGCGCGCCCGTTTCGTCTGGCTGATGGGTGGCGACAACCTCGCGCAATTCCCATATTGGAAGCGGTGGCAGGAGATTTTCCGCACGGTTCCGATCGCCGTCTTTGCGCGTCCCGGCCCGACCGCGAAAGCGTTGTCCGGAGCAGCGTCCCGGCATTTCGCCCGGGCGAGGCTGTCGGCCGCCGCGGCGCGTCGGCTCGCGCTCACCCCACCCCCGGCCTGGGTGTTTTTGCACACCCGGCTCGACCCCCGCTCGGCCACGCGCATTCGGGCTGAGCGCCTCAAAACCCTGAAGGAGATGAGACCCGCAGTGACCTCGCCATCCGCCGTTACCGCCCTGATCCCTCGCGCCCGGCAATCAACCGGCGCGCCCGACCTGCTCCGCCGCATCATCGACAGTCTCGAGGACGGCAAGGCGGAGGACATCGTCACGATCGATCTCGCCGGCAAGACGACGATCGCTGATTACATGGTCGTCGCGAGCGGCCGGTCGGCGCGGCAGGTGTCGTCTTTGACCGATCACCTCGAACAGGCGATCCCCGGCCGCGTCGCGGTCGAGGGCAAGAGCCAGGGCGATTGGGTGTTGATCGATGCCGGCGACGTCATCGTTCACATCTTCCGGCCGGAAATCCGCGCCTATTACAATCTCGAAAAAATGTGGGGCTCGGATCTGCCGGATATCGAGACGGTACTTCAGTAAGGGGCGGCGCGATCCATCTCTACCTGGTCGTGGTCGGCCGCCTGCGGCGCGGCCCGCTGCACGATCTTCAGACGGATTACGCCGGGCGGCTCGTCCCGCCCGCCACGGTCATCGAAGTGGAAGAGAAGCGGAAACTCTCGCCGGCCGAGCTAAAGGCGCGCGAGGCCGAATTGATCCTTGCCGCCCGTCCGGCCGCCGCCATGCTCGTCGCGCTCGACCGCAGCGGCGCAGAATGGTCGAGCCGCGACTTAGCCGACCGGCTGGCGGCTTGGCGTGATCGCGGCGCCGGTGCGGTCGCCTTCGCAATCGGCGGCGCCGAAGGGTTGGGCAAGCCGGTTCTCGAGAAAGCCGATATGGTCCTCTCCCTCGGCGCGATGACTTGGCCGCACCTTCTCGTCCGCCCGATGCTGTTGGAACAGCTCTACCGCGCCCAGCAGATCCTGGCCGGCCACCCTTATCACCGTGACTGATCTGCGATGCGGCAACACTACCGGGAAACTGACCGTTTCGCGTATACATCGCGCTCCGGCCGTTCTGCGAGGCAGCCTTAACCATGACCTCTCGCCCGAAACCGCTGATGCTCTGCATCCTCGACGGCTGGGGCGAGCGGTCGAACGGCGCCGACAACGCGATCGATAAGGCGAAAACCCCGGTCTGGCACGAGCTGATGCGGCGCTGGCCGCATGCCCAGCTCAACGCGAGCGAGCATTACGTGGGTCTGCCCGACGGGCAGATGGGCAATTCCGAGGTCGGCCACACCAATATCGGTGCCGGCCGGGTCGTTATCCAGGATCTCCCGCGCATCGACAAGGCGCTCACCGAAGGCAAGGTCGCAAGCCTGCCGACGCTGCAGGAGTTTATCGCCAGGCTTAAACAGAGCGGCGGCACGGCGCATGTCATGGGGCTTGTTTCGCCGGGCGGGGTCCATTCGCACCAGCACCAGACCGCTGCCCTCGCCACCATCGTGAGCGATGCCGGCGTACCGGTCGCGGTGCATGCCTTTCTCGACGGCCGCGACACGCCGCCGCAATCCGCTGCCGGCTATCTGAAGCAGTTTCAGCGGGACGTCGCCGGGCACGGCGCTATCCAAATCGCCACCGTCACTGGCCGCTATTATGCGATGGACCGCGACAAGCGCTGGGACCGCGTCGCCAAGGCCTATGCCGCGCTGACCGCCGCCGCTGGCGAGCATGCCGACGACCCCGTCAAGGCGGTCGAAGCCGCTTATGCCCGCGGCGAAACCGATGAATTCGTGCTGCCGACAGCCATCGGCGACTACCGCGGCATCGAGGACGGCGACGGCGTGTTCTTCGCCAATTTCCGCGCCGACCGCATCCGCGAGATCGCTGCCGCGCTGCTCGATCCTGATTTTCCAGGCTTCCCGCGTGACAAGCACATCGCCTTTGCCGCCGCGCTCGGGCTCGTCGAGTATTCAACAGAGCTCAATCGCTTTGTCGCGACGCTGTTTCCACCGCAGGATCTGAGCGGCACGTTAGGCGAGATCGTATCGAATGCCGGTATGACGCAATTGCGCATCGCCGAGACCGAGAAATACGCGCACGTCACATTCTTCTTTAATGGCGGCCGCGAGACCGTATTCCCTGGCGAGGAGCGCATCCTGGTGCCGTCGCCAAAGGTCGCGACCTACGATCAGCAGCCCGAGATGTCCGCGCCCGAGGTCACGGACAAAGTCGTCGCGGCGATCCGTTCCGGCCGGTTTGATGTCATGGTTTTGAATTACGCCAACACCGACATGGTCGGGCATACCGGTAAGCTCGACGCCGCTATGAAAGCAGTCGAAACCGTCGATGCCTGCCTCGGGCGTCTCGCCGAAGCCGTCGAGAAGGCGGGCGGCACGCTCGTCATCACCGCCGATCATGGCAATGCCGAAATGATGCGCGATCCGGACACCGGAGAGCCGCATACCGCGCATACGCTGAACCCGGTGCCGTTCGTCATCGTGAACCCCCCGGTCGCGATGGCGCGCGTCGAGAACGGCCGGCTCGCCGATGTCGCGCCGACGCTGCTCGATCTTCTCGGCCTGCCAAAGCCGGCGGCGATGACCGGCCACTCGCTGATCGTGCCGGACCATGACAGGCGTGCCGCGGAATAGGCGCCTTTCATGGGCCGCCGTGCTGGTCGCGGCGGCCGCCTTGTGCCCGGCCGCGCCGACACGGGCAGCGGATCCGCCGGAGAAGCTCGTCGCCGAGCTTGAGCAGGTGCGGCAGGAGAGCATCGCGGCGGCCCGTGAAGCGCAGCAGCGCCAATCGACAATCGGCACGCTCACGCGCGACATCGAGATGTTGGACCGTGATCTCGCCGCGCGCCGCCGCGGTCTCGACGAGAGCCAGGTCGAGCAGGCGCAACTGCTCGGGGCGCTCGAACGGCTGGCGCGGCATCCGCCCGAAGCAACAAAACCGGCCGTCGGCTCGCCAATCGACCGCGTGCGCAGCGAGATCCTGCTCGCCGCCACGATCCCGGCCTTGCGCGCCGAAGCGCAGGCGCTCGCCGGCGAGGTCGAGGCGATCGCGTCATTGGGCGCCCGGATTACGACAAAGGAAGCCGAACTGGCCGGCGCCCGCGACGCGCTCCCAAAAGACCGCGAGCACCTCGCGGAAATCGTCGCGCATCGGGCCGAGCTGATCCGCCAAGCGCTGCCGGATGCCGACAAAGCCGCCCGCCCGCCCGCAAAGCCGGACACGGCCGATCTCGACAAAGTGATCGAACGCGCCGATGCCGCCGCCGATAAGCGCGACAAGGCGCTCTTGGCGCGCGCCCGCGCCAGTCTCCCCAAAGAGAAGGCCGAGGCGCTGACCCCGGCCGAGGCCGACCCGACCCGGCCGAAAGAGCTGCGATCCTTCGCCGCGGCCATTGGGGGCCTGTTGCTGCCGGCCCCGGGCAGGATCCTGGCCGCCGCCGAGGCCGGCGGATCGGGCTCCGCCGCCCAGGGCCTGCACATCGCGACGCCGGCAGCTGCGATCGTCACCGCCCCGTTCGACGGCCAGATCGTCTATGCCGGCCCATTGCACCCTTACGTGCTGGCCTTGATCATTCGCCATACGGACGGATATCATTCCCTCCTCGCCGGGTTAGGGCGGGCCGACAGCGCGGTCGGCCAATGGGTCCAGGCCGGCGAGCCGTTAGGTGTCATGCCGGATGCCGTGGAGCCGGGCTCGGGCGGCGAGATTTATTTCGAGTTGCGCCGCGACGGCGGCCCGGTCGATCCCCAACCGTGGCTGGCTCAGCGTGACGACAGGATCGGGGACCAAAGGGTGCGTGAATGAAGCGATCCGGGCTGATCGCGGCGGCTGCCGCAACGCTCATTGTATTCGGGCTACATCAGGATGTCGGTGCGGCGCCGCCGGCGTCCACCTCTGCGAACACGGCCGAGACCTACAAGCAGCTCAACCTGTTCGGCGATGTGCTCGAGATCGTGCGCAACGGTTACGCCGATGAGGTCAAGGATGATCAGCTGGTCGAGGGCGCGATCAACGGCATGCTGACCGCGCTCGATCCGCATTCGAATTACCTCAACTCCAAAAACTTCAATGACATGAAGGTGCAGACCCGCGGCGAGTTCGGCGGGCTCGGCATCGAAGTGTCGATGGAGAACGGACTCGTGAAGGTCGTCTCGCCGATCGACGACACGCCGGCCGCGCATGCCGGCCTGAAGCCGGGCGATCTGATCACCCATCTCGACGGCAACGCGGTGCAAGGCCTGACGCTCCCGGAGGCCGTCGAGAAGATGCGGGGCCCCGTCAACAGCGACATCAACCTGACCATACGCCGCGAAGGCCAGGAGCCGTCCGACGTCAAGCTGACCCGCGCGATCATTAAGATCCAGTCGGTCCGCTCGCATCTCGAAGGCAACAACATCGGCTATATCCGTGTCACCTCGTTCAACGAGCAGACCGATGTCGGCCTCAACAATGCGATGAAGAATTTGAAGCAGCAGGCCAACAACAAGCTGATCGGCGTCATCCTCGATCTGCGTAACAACCCCGGCGGCTTGCTCGATCAGGCGGTGGCTGTCTCCGACGCCTTTCTCGAAAAGGGCGAGATCGACTCGACTCGCGGGAAGCGTGCCGATGTGGCGCAGCGCTACAATGCCCGGCCCGGCGACATCGCGAGCGGGTTGCCGGTACCGGTTCTGATCAATGGCGGATCCGCCTCGGCGAGCGAGATCGTCGCCGGCGCGTTGCAGGATCATCACCGCGCGGTCTTGATCGGCACGAAGTCCTTCGGGAAGGGGTCGGTGCAGACGATCATCCCGCTCGCCGGTCATGGCGCGATGCGCCTGACGACGGCGCGCTATTACACGCCCTCCGGCCGCTCGATCCAGGCGCGCGGCATCGATCCCGATATCGTCGTCGAGGCCGCCAAGATCGCCAAGGACGAAAAGGCCGCCGACAAGCCGGGCGACAAGACCGCCAAGGCCGGCGACAAGAAGGACGACAAGAGCGCGAAGAAGGACGACAAAAAAGACGAAAAGAAGGACGACAGTGCGGCAGATCAGGGTGCCGTCGATCCGGCCGTCATTGGCACCGCCGACGACTACCAGCTCGCCCGCGCCGTCGACATGCTGCGCGGCATCGCGCTGTTCAACGGCCGCCTGGTGAACTGAGGCGCCGCTCGCGGCAGTCTCGCCGCCGATGCTCTCCGAGAGCGACCTGCCGTTCTATCGGCCGGCGGTCGGGATCATGCTTGTCAACCCGGCGGGGCTCGCTTTTATCGGCCGCCGCATCGACATGCCGGCGGGGTTGGCCGCCTGGCAGATGCCGCAGGGCGGCATCGATCCCGGCGAGAGCCCGCGCGAGGCCGCGTTGCGCGAGCTTAAGGAGGAGGTCGGCACCGACAAGGCTGACATCCTCGCCAAGACGGGGGGCTGGCTGCATTACGACCTGCCGTCCGACATCGCATCCCGCATGTGGAGCGGGCGCTGGCGCGGCCAGCGCCAGAAATGGTTTCTGATGCGCTTCACCGGCACCGACGCCGACATCAACCCGGCGACCGAGCACCCGGAGTTCGACGCCTGGGAATGGGTCGAGCCGGAGCGCCTTCCCGAGCTGATCGTACCGTTCAAGCGCCAGCTCTACTGCGATCTCCTGGCCGAGTTCCGCCCGCACCTCGCATCATTGCGGTAGCCGCGCGACCGCAGCGTCGATCGCGATCGCATCGGGCATTGCGGTCTGCGCACCATGCGCGATGCAGGCAAGGCCGGCCGCGGCGCTGGCGCGGCGCAAGGCAGGCTCCAGCGCCATATCCTGATCTAGCCCGGCCGCCAGCACGCCGACAAACGTGTCGCCGGCGCCGGTCGTATCCACGGCATCGATCGCCAGGACCGGAATTTCAAGCCGTCGGCCATCGCGAAGAAACGCGGTCGATCCCGCGGCGCCGCGCGTCACGACAAAGGCTTGCCTTAGCCTCCTCGCGATCGCCGCCGGATCGTCGCCGAGCATCGCGGCTTCGACTTCGTTGGTGACAAGTAGATCGAGATCGTCGAACAGCCTCGGCTCGATCGGCACGGCGGGCGCGAGATTGAGAATGCTGCGCGCGCCGCGCCTAGCCGCCCGGCGGATCAGACCCGCCGTTTCCGCCGCCGGCACTTCCATCTGACACAGCACGATCCTCTGCGGCGCGAGCATATCGTCGGGCACGATCTCCGATGTGACCGCGGCATTGGCCCCGGACGCGACCGCAATAAGGTTTTCGCCGCTCTCGTCCACCATGATCGCGGCACAGCCGGTCGGCCGATGGACCTGCCGCACCAGGGCGAGGTCGACCCCGTCCCGCCGCAACATACAGAGCGCCGCGGCGGCAAATGCATCCTTCCCGACCGCGCCGGCCATCATCACGGAAGCGCCGGCCCGGCATGCCGCGAGCGCCTGGTTCGCGCCTTTGCCGCCGGGCAATAGCCGGTAGTCGCCGCCGAGCACGGTCTCGCCCGGTCGCGGCAATCCCGGCACCGGCACCAGCAGGTCGATATTGATTGAGCCGAATACCAGGAGCATAGGGCATCCGCGAAATCTATCGAGGGACAACGAGATTGCTTCCTCGCTCCGCTCCTCGCAATGACGGCTGTTTTTTGCTGTCATTGCGAGCGAAGCGAAGCAATCTCGATCAGATCATTCCGGACAGAGGATCCACCGCATGCTCGACAGCGCGAAGCTCGGCCGGTTTGTCGACCAGGTCTGGGGCGATGCAATCGTCCCCACCCTCGTTGATTACATCCGCATTCCGAACAAATCGCCGGCCTTCGACCCGGATTGGGCGGCGCACGGCCATATGGAAGAGGCCGTTGCGATGTTCGAGCGCTGGGCCCGTGAGCGGCTCGCCGCCTTGCCGGGCGCGACGCTCGAAGTGGTTCGGCTGCCGGGCCGCACGCCGCTGATTCTGATCGAGGTGCCGGGCAGCGCCTCGAAAGCGAGCACCGACACGGTGCTGCTCTATGGCCATCTCGACAAGCAGCCGGAGATGGTCGGCTGGGCCGAGGGCTACGGCCCATGGATCCCGCGCCTGGAAGGCGACAAGCTGTATGGCCGTGGCGGCGCCGATGATGGCTATGCGATGTTCGCCGCCTTGACGGCGCTTGGCGCACTCCGCGAACAGGGCATGCCGCATGCGCGGTGCGTCATCCTGATCGAAGCTTGCGAGGAATCCGGGAGCTACGACCTGCCGCCATACGTCGAGCACTTGTCCGCCCGTATCGGCGACCCGTCGCTCGTCGTCTGCCTCGATTCTGGCTGCGGCAATTACGACCAGCTCTGGCTGACGACATCACTGCGCGGCATGGCCGCCGGCGCGCTGACAGTCGAGGTGCTGGAGGAGGGGGTGCACTCGGGGGATGCCTCGGGTGTCGTGCCGTCGAGCTTCCGCATCCTGCGTCAGCTCCTGTCGCGGCTCGAGGACGAGGCGAGCGGTGCGATCAAGCCGGCCGCGCTCTATACCCAGATCCCGCCGGAGCGGCTGGAGCAGGCGAAGCGCGCCGCCGCCGCGCTCCGCGACAATGTCTACGCGAAATTCCCGTTCGCCGGCACCACGCAGCCGATGTCGGACGATCTGACCGAGCTTGTGCTGAACCGCAGCTGGCGGCCGCAGCTCGCCGTGACCGGCATTGCTGGCCTGCCGCAGCCAGGTGACGCGGGCAATGTGCTCCTGCCGTACACGACGGCGAAACTGAGCCTGCGCCTGCCGCCGACCCTCGACGCCGAGGCCGCTGGCGCAACCGTGCAGAAGCTGTTCGAGGAGAACCCGCCCGCGGGCGCGCGCGTCGAATTTCAGCGCCAATCCTTTGCGACCGGCTGGAATGCCCCCGCCCTGGCGCCCTGGCTGGAAAAGTCGCTGGCGCGCGCCTCGGAGGCGGCGTTCGGCGCGCCGCCGGCCTATATGGGCGAGGGCGGCTCGATCCCCTTTATGGCGATGCTCGGCGAGCGCTTCCCGCAGGCCCAATTCGTCGTCACCGGCGTCCTCGGGCCGCATTCCAATGCGCATGGCCCGAACGAATTCCTGCACATCCCGACCGGCCGCCGGGTCACCCAGGTCATCGCCCAGGTGCTGGCCGATCACGCGACCCGCGCCGGCTAATAATTCGTGGAGCGGGAAAACCGAGCGCCGAACGCCGCACCCGGACGGGCCATCAGTCCTTACGCCTCGCTCATCCGCTCCACGCCGCGTCCCGCCATTTTTTCCAGCCGCCGCGCCCGATAGCGCATCGCGTGCCAGGCGAGCCGGCTCGCGGTTCGGCCGAGCCAACCGTTCGGGGTCAGCCCGATCGCTTTCAGCAGCATCGCGACGCCGCGCTCGACATGATGCGGCCGGTAGAGCCGGTAGGCATGCCCGGCATAGGCACCCCGATATCGCCGGCGCTCATAGGGCCGCTCGTATTCATTGGCGGCGTAATAGGCGTAGGCGAGTTCGTCGTCTTCCGATTCAGCGACCCGCCCCAGCGCGACCTTGAACCGCGCCAGCCGACCCAGCCGCTCGCGCCCGAGATAGCGTTTGAGGTTTTTGTAGAACAGCCGGTAATGCCGCAATTCATCCGCCGCGATATGCCGGCAGATCTCCTGTAGGACGGGTTCCTGCGCCGCCTCGCGCATCGCGCTGTAATACGAACTCGTGCCGATCTCGACGATGCAGCGCGCGATCATCTCGCCCGAGCGCGAGCCGCGGCGCGACCGGTTGCTGTCAAAATCGACTTTGAACCCGCCCTGAAACCGCGCGAAGGCGGCCGCGAAGTCGAAGCCCGGATCGGCCATCGCCGCCCAGCGCGCCAGGGCTCGGCCGTGCTGAACCTCCTCCTCCCCCCAGCGCCGCGCCGTTTCCTGGAACTCGGGGTCGTCGGCGAAGATCCGGCAGAGATGATGCGCGTAGGCTGCGCCATTGTGCTCGACCAGGCTCGCCGCCTTGACGATCGGGACCAGCTCGGGATCGACCTGGCTCCGATCAAAGCGGTGCCAGGGAATATCATCAAGCGTCCAGGAAGCCATGCCGCCTGCCTTCGCCAACACCGCTAGGGCTGTTATACACCGGAACGCGCGAAACATCCCCGTCGCTCCGCACGATCCGCGAGAGCAGGCGGTGGTTTTGGTCCGCGGTTTGCTTCGCTTCGGCAACTTCTGAGACGGATCCGGGGGAAGAAATGGCTGTAGAAACGACGCGACTGCTGCCGATTACGACCAAGGCGTCGGCCCGCTGGCTTCAGCTTGGGCTCGGCCTGATCGCGATGATGGCGATCTCCAGCCCGCAATATGTCTGGACCCTGTTCACCAAACCCTTCCAGGAGAATCTCGGCGCCACCTTGCCGGCGGTTCAGATCACCTTCTCGCTGCTGATCGTGCTGCAGACCTGGCTGTCGCCGCTGCAAGGCTATCTCGTCGACCGGTTCGGGCCCCGCTTGCTGATCGCGTTGGGCTGCCTTCTGTCCGGCGCCGGCTGGGTGTTGTCGTCATCAGTCACCACCCTGACCGGGCTCTATCTGACCTATGGCCTGTTCTGCGGCATCGGCACCGGCATCGTCTATGTCGGCATCATCGGCTTGATGGTGCGCTGGTTTCCCGACCGGCGCGGCCTCGCGACCGGGGTCGTCGCCGCCGGCTACGGGTTTGGCGCGATCGCCACGACCTTCCCGATCGATTCGATGCTGAAGAGCGCCGGCTACCAGCACACGCTGACCGTGTTCGGCATCATTCTCGGTCTCATCGGGGCGGCCGCCGCGCTGGGGATGCGCGAGCCGAACGGCAATGATGTGTTGCCGCCCGCCCCGGTGATCACCGGCTCGCGGGACGTCGCGCCGCGCCAGATGCTGCGCCAGCCGGTGTTCTGGCTGCTGTTCGGCATGATGACGATGATGTCGACCGGCGGGTTGATGATCATCTCGCAATTCGCCGCCTTCTCGCGCGATTTCGGCGTCGCGAACGTCATCGTATTCGGCCTCGCGGCATTGCCGCTGGCACTGACCGTCGACCGCATCACCAACGGCCTGACACGGCCGTTTTTCGGCTGGTTGTCCGACCAGATCGGCCGCGAGAACACGATGGCCGTCGCTTTTCTGATGGAGGCAGCGGCGGTCGCGATCATGGTCGCCTTTCGCAATGACGCGCTGGTCTTCGTCGTGTTGTCGGCAATCGTGTTCTTCGGCTGGGGCGAGATCTTCTCGCTGTTTCCGTCGACGCTGACCGACACCTTTGGGACGAAATTCGCCACGACCAATTACGGTTTCCTGTACATGGCGCAGGGCGTCGGCTCGGTGCTCGGTGGACCGTTGGCGGCATTGCTGCACGATGCGACCGGCAGCTGGCTGCCGGTGTTCGGCATCATCATTGCGATGGATGCGCTGACCGGCTGTTTGGCGCTGATCGCGCTGAAGCCGATGCGGCGGCGTTATCTCGCGGCCTCTCCGGTCGGCTGATTCGCGCTACCGGCTGAGTTCGGTGAGGGCCTGCAATTTGGCGCGGGCAACGTTCTGCTGACGCTCGACATGGCGCAATTCGGTCGCGAGGCGCTCGCGCTCGGCCCCTTGGGCGCGGCCGATTTGCTCGCGCAGGGTCGGCAGATTGCCTTCTGCGGTCTGCAACTCGGCTTCGATCGTGGCGCGGTCAAGCGAATCCGGGGCCATCGCCTCGTCGGCCAAGACGGTGCAGCGCTCCGGCGTCACCTCGGCGATGCCGCTGACGACAAAGATGCGCTCGGTGACGGCGCCGCCCTGATAAATGTCGATCGTGCCGGGCCGAATCGTCGAAATAAGCGGCGCATGCCCCGGCAGCACGCCGAAATTTCCTTCGGTGCCCGGCACGACGACCATCTCGACCTCGGTCGACAGGATCAGCCGCTCGGGCGACACCAGCTCGAATTGCACCAGATCAGGCATTGCGCCTAAGCCGCTTCGGCGGCCATGCGGCGTGCCTTCTCAACTGCGGTCTCGATCGTGCCGACCATGTAGAACGCGGCCTCGGGCAATTCGTCATATTCGCCGGCGACGATGCCCTTGAAGCCTTTGATCGTCTCTTCGAGGTTGACGAAGACACCCGGTGTCCCGGTGAACACCTCGGCGACAAAGAAGGGCTGCGACAGAAAGCGCTGGATCTTGCGGGCCCGCGCGACGGTCAGCCTGTCCTCCTCCGACAATTCGTCCATCCCGAGAATCGCGATGATGTCCTGCAGCGATTTGTAGGTCTGCAAGACGCGCTGCACGTCGCGCGCCACCGTGTAATGCTCTTCGCCAACGACGCGCGGGTCGAGCATTCGCGAGGTCGAATCGAGCGGGTCCACCGCGGGATAGATGCCGAGCTCGGCGATCTGCCGCGACAGCACGGTCGTCGCGTCGAGATGCGCGAAGGAGGTCGCCGGCGCCGGGTCGGTCAGATCGTCGGCCGGCACATAGATCGCCTGCACCGAGGTGATCGAGCCCTTTTTCGTTGTCGTGATGCGCTCCTGCAAGGCGCCCATATCGGTCGCCAGCGTCGGCTGATAGCCGACCGCCGACGGGATGCGGCCCAACAGCGCCGACACCTCCGAACCCGCCTGCGTGAAGCGGAAGATGTTGTCGACAAAGAACAGGACGTCCTGGCCTTCCTCGTCGCGGAAATATTCGGCCAGGGTCAGGCCCGACAGGCCGACGCGGGCCCGCGCGCCGGGCGGCTCGTTCATCTGGCCGTAGACGAGAGCCGCCTTGGAGCCCTCGCCATTCATGTTGATGACGCCCGATTCGATCATCTCGTGATAAAGGTCGTTGCCCTCGCGGGTGCGCTCGCCGACGCCGGCGAACACCGAATAGCCGCCATGCGCCTTGGCGATGTTGTTGATCAGCTCCATGATGATGACGGTCTTGCCGACGCCGGCGCCGCCGAACAGCCCGACCTTGCCGCCCTTCGCATAGGGCGCCAAAAGATCGACGACCTTGATTCCCGTGACCAGGATCTCGGCCTCGGTCGATTGGTCGACGAATTCGGGCGCCGGCCTGTGGATCGGCGAGCGCATCTTGGTGACGATCGGGCCGCGCTCATCGACCGGCTCGCCGATAACGTTGAGGATGCGCCCCAATGTTTCGGGACCGACCGGCATCGTGATCGGGCCGCCGGTATCGACAACTTCGGCGCCGCGCACCAGCCCGTCGGTCGTGTCCATTGCGACGGTGCGCACCGTGTTCTCGCCGAGATGCTGCGCCACTTCGAGGACCAGCGTGCGTCCTGCGTTATCGACCTGCAGCGCGTTCAGGATCGAGGGCAGCTCGCCCTCGAAACGGACATCGACCACCGCGCCGATGACCTGGGTAATCGTGCCGACAATATTGGTACCAATGCTCTGGGCCATGCTCTTCGGATCCCTGATTTAGAGCGCCTCGGCGCCGGAGATGATCTCGATCAGCTCCTTGGTGATGACGGCCTGGCGGGTGCGGTTGTAGTTCATCGTCAGCCGGTCGATCATGTCGCCGGCGTTGCGCGTTGCATTGTCCATCGCCGTCATGCGCGCGCCCTGCTCGCTGGCGGCGTTCTCCAACAGCGCGGTGTAGATCTGCACCGCGAGATTGTTGGGCAAGAGCTCGGCGAGGATCTCCTCTTCCGACGGCTCGAATTCGTAGATCGCGCCGGCCATGTCGGACGTCGGCTCCTCGGTGAGCCCGGCGGGCGCCGCAAACGGGATCAGCTGCTGCACCGTGACGATCTGCGTGATCGCTGAGCGGAATCGGTTGAAGATGATCGTGCAGACATCGAACTCGCCCGCCTCGAACAGGGTCAGTATGCGCGCCGCGATGTCGCGCGCCTCCTCGAACGAGACGCGGCGGCGGCCGATATCGGTCAGGCTGTCGTGAATGAGCCGGCCGTAATCGCGGCGCAGGCTATCGCGCCCCTTGCGGCCGATCGTCAGGATCCGAACCGTCTTCCCGGCATTGTCGAGCTCGCGAAACCGGCGGCGCGCCTCGCGCAGGATCGTCGCGTTAAAACCGCCGGCGAGGCCGCGGTCCGAGGTCGCGACGACTAAGAGATGCACATCGTCCTTGCCGGTGCCGGCCAGCAGCGGCGGTGCGCCCGGCAGCCCCGCCATCCGAGAGGCGAGCGACCCGAGCACGCGCTCCATGCGCTGTGCGTAAGGTCGCGCGGCTTCCGCCTGTTCCTGCGCGCGACGCAGGCGCGAGGCGGCGACCATCTTCATCGCCGAGGTGATCTTCTGGGTCGAGCGGACGCTGCGGATGCGGTTCCGTAGGTCCTTTAGGCTGGGCATCTTCTATACCGCTGGCGAACTCAGGCGAAGGTGCGGGAAAAGTCGTCGAGAAAGGCGGCGAGGCTCTTCTCGGTGTCGTCGGTGATCTCGCCGCGCGTGCGGATCGCCTCGAGCACTTCAGGATGCCGGCTGCGCAACTCGGACAGCATCAGATGTTCGAAACGCGTCACATTGGCGATATCGACCCGGTCGAGATAGCCGCGCGTTCCGGCAAAGATCACCACGACCTGCTCCTCGACCGGCACCGGCGAGAATTGCGGCTGCTTTAGGAGTTCGGTCAACCGCGCGCCGCGGGACAGGAGGCGTTGCGTTGCCGCATCGAGATCGGAGGCGAATTGCGAGAACGCCGCCATCTCGCGGTATTGCGCGAGTTCCAGCTTGATGCGCCCGGCGACCTGCTTCATCGCCCGGATCTGTGCTGCCGAGCCGACCCGGCTGACCGACAGCCCGACATTGATGGCGGGGCGGATGCCGCGATAGAACAATTCGGTCTCGAGAAAGATCTGCCCGTCGGTGATCGAGATGACGTTTGTCGGGATGTAAGCCGAAACGTCGCCGGCCTGCGTCTCGATGACCGGCAATGCGGTCAGCGAGCCCGAGCCGTGGTCCTCGTTCATTTTCGCGGCCCGCTCCAATAGCCGCGAATGTAGATAGAACACATCCCCCGGATAAGCCTCGCGCCCGGGCGGCCGCCGCAGCAGGAGCGACATCTGGCGATAGGCGACGGCATGCTTCGACAGATCGTCGTAGATCATGACCGCGTGCATGCCGTTGTCACGGAAGAACTCGCCCATCGCGCAGCCGGAATAGGGCGCGAGAAACTGCAAGGGCGCAGGCTCCGAGGCGCTCGCTGCAACGACGATCGAATAGTCGAGGGCGCCGTAATCCTCCAATGTTTTGACGATCTGCGCGACGGTCGAGCGCTTCTGGCCGATCGCGACATAGACGCAGTAGAGCTTCTTGGATTCGTCGCCGCTCGCATTGACCTGCCGCTGGTTCAGGATCGTGTCGATCGCCAGCGCCGTCTTGCCGGTCTGCCGGTCGCCGATGATCAGCTCGCGCTGGCCGCGCCCGATTGGCACGAGCGAGTCGATCGCCTTTAATCCAGTCTGCACCGGCTCATGCACGGAACGGCGCGGCACGATGCCCGGCGCCTTCACTTCGACCCGGGTGCGCGTCACATCGGCAAGCGGGCCCTTTCCGTCGATCGGATTGCCGAGCGCGTCGACGACCCGGCCCAGGAGCCCCTTGCCGACCGGCACATCGACGATCGCGCCGGTGCGCTTGACCGTGTCGCCCTCGCGGATGCCGCTGTCGTCGCCAAAGATGACGACGCCGACATTGTCGATTTCGAGGTTGAGGGCCATGCCCTTCATGCCGTTCGGGAACTCGACCATTTCGCCGGCCTGCACCGTGTCGAGCCCGTAGACGCGGGCGATGCCGTCGCCGACCGACAAAACCTGACCGACCTCGGCGACATCGGCCTCGCTGCCGAAATTGGCGATCTGCTGTTTCAGGATCGCGGAGATTTCCGCGGCGCGAATTTCCATATCCGTTCCTCTAGCCAACGCCTTTCATCGCCAGCTGCAGGCGGTGCAGCCGGCTCTTCAGCGAACCGTCGATCATGCGCGAGCCGACCTTGACGATCATGCCGCCCAATAGGCCGGGGTCGACTTTGAGGGCGACCGTGACCCGCCGTCCGACGGCGCGGCGCAATTGCTCACCCAATGTGTTCTGTTGCGTCTCGCTGAGCGGCTGCGCCGTCGTGACTTCGGCGGTGACCTCACCGCGCCGTTCGGCCAATTTGTTGAGGTAGCCCTCGATCATCGCCGGCACCGCAAACAGCCGCCGGTTCGCCGCCACGACCGCGAGAAAGTCGCGCGTCAGTTTCGACAGCCCGGCCCGCTCGGTGAGCACGGCAATTGCCTTGGCTTGCTCCTCGCGCGACAAGACGGGGCTGCGCAGTAACCGCCCAAGATCGACGCTCTCGTGCAGCATCGTGCGCAGTTCGCGCAGATCGCCGGCAACCGCGTCGAGCTCGTGTCGCTCGTCGGCCAGATCGAACAATGCCGCCGCATAACGTCCGGCCAGGCTGCCTGTGCCCGTTGCTTCTGAAGCCAAAGGAAAGCGATCCTCGATCAGCGCGCCGGCGAGGGACGGTCGCGATTGACTGTTTTACTGTGGATCTCGGCGCAGCGACACATCGGGGCCGCAACCGGCCCCGCGAAACCCGCGCGGTTCGTAACACAGATGCCGCAGCCGCGCAACCGGCCGGGTCGTCGCAGGGACGCCCGCAATTCCAACGGGTTAGGTGTGATGGACACCAGCTCGCGCAGCGGCGTAACATCGCCGATGTGCCCGGCTGCGTACAAGATGGCTGGCACGGCGCCAAAGGGGACGGGAATGCCAAGCACAGCCGGTGAGCAGGCCATCAGCTTTCCGCGCGGCCTGACGCGCTATCAATGGACCGTCTTTCTCGTCGTGTGGGCGGGCTGGGCGCTCGATGCGACTGATTTCGGGCTTTATTCGCTCGTGCTGCGCCCGGCGCTGACCGAGCTGTTGGGCGGCAACCCGTCGATCGGCGATATCGGCCGGGTCGGCGGCATCCTCAGCATGGCTGGCCTGCTGGGATGGGCGTTTGGCGGCTTCATCTTCGGCATCCTCGCCGACTATATCGGCCGGGTGCGCACGCTGGCGCTGTCGATACTGATCTACAGCGTCTTCACCGCCTGCCAGGGCTTCTCCGACTCGGCGTTCCAGCTCGGCGTCTTTCGGTTCCTCGGGGGGCTCGGCACCGGCGGCGAATTGATCGTCGGCATCCCGCTCGTCGCGGAAGCCTTTGCCGATACCTTCCGCGCCCGGGTGCTCGGCGTCATGATGACCGGCGGCGCGTTTGGCAGTCTGATCGGCGGCTGGATCTACGGGCTGATCGGCGCCTATGGCTGGCGCTACGTGTTTTTCACCGGCATCGTCCCGGCGGTGCTGCTCTTCTTTATCCGCCGCGGCATGGTTGAACCGGAACACTTCCAGGCCGTGAAGGCGCGCCGCCAGGCAGCCAAGACGAACGCCGCCGCAAGCGCCGAAGATCGGGAATTTCTCCGCTTCGTGCCGGTGCAGTTGTTCACCCCGCGCAACCGCTACAGCACGATGGTCGGGCTGATGTTCTGCCTCGGCACGCTGCTCGCGATCTGGACAACCGTGATCTGGCTGCCGACGATCCAAACGCAGATGCTGGAGCGCGACGGCATCACAGGTCCTGCCGCGATTCCGTTTGTCAGCCGCGGCATGATGCTGTGGGGCGTCGGCGGCATTTTCGGCTACGCGCTGTTCGGTTTCATCGCCGATCTGATCGGCCGCCGCGCGACGATCATTCTTTATAATCTCGGGACGTTGGCGCTCGGCTTCATTCTCTATCTCGGGGTCAGCGACTACACCTATTACCCCTACCTGCTGCCGATCTACGGCTTCTTCGTGCTCGGCGTCTTCTCCGGCCACGCCGTCTACCTGCCCGAGCTGTTCCCGACCCATGTACGCGCGACGGCGGTGTCGTTCTGCAACGGCACCGGGCGCATCGTGACCAGCACGGGGCCGCTGATCGCGGGGTTGCTCGTCGGTTATTTCGGCGGCTTCACGCAGGGCGCGGCAATCATGACCTGCTTCGCGCTCTTGAGCATCGTGGCGATGTTCCTCGGCCGCGAAACCAAGGAAGCCCCACTGCCGCTGTTCGAGGTAGCTGCGGACGCGAAGCAGGGCGATTGATCCCGGCTCTCGGGATCACAAGAAGCTGTAGGGGTCGATATCGACCTGCAGCCGCACCGAGCCAGAGACGCGCACGCGGCCGAGCCAGTCGCGCAACGCCGCCTGCAGATTGACGCCGCGCTCGGCTTTGACGAGAAACCGCCGCCGGTGCCGCCCGCGCAATATCGCCAGCGGCGCCGGCGCCGGGCCGAGCACCGCGAGGCCGGGCAATTGCGGCGCGGCGCGGGCTAAGGCGCGCGAAGCGAAATCGGCCGCCTCGGGATCGCCGGCGCTGACGATCAGCGCGGCGAGCCGGCCAAAGGGCGGCAATCCGGCCTCGCGCCTGGCCGCCGCTTCCGCTTCAAGAAAACGGTCGCGGTCGCCGGCGGCGAGCGCCTGCATCACCGGCTGCTCCGGCATATAGGTCTGGAGCAGCACGCGGCCGGGCCGCTCGGCCCGTCCGGCGCGCCCCGCCACCTGGTGCAACAGCTGATAGGTCCGCTCGGTGGCGCGCAGATCGCCGCCGATCAAGCCGAGATCGGCGTCGACCACGCCGACCAGGGTCAGCATCGGAAAATGGTGGCCCTTCGCGACGATCTGGGTCCCGATCAAGACATCATAGCGATGCGCGACCATCGCGTCGGCCAGTTCGGCCGCCGCGCGCGGCCCCATCAGCAGATCGCTGACCATTAGCGCCGTGCGCGCTTCCGGGAAGCGTGCGGCGACCTCTTCCTGCAACCGCTCGACCCCCGGTCCGCACGGTACCAGCGCGCCGGTCGCGAGGCATTCCGGGCACAGCGCCGGCACCGGCGCCGAATAACCGCAATGATGGCAAATCAGTCGCGCCGTAAAGCGGTGCTCGACGAGCCAGGCCGTGCAGTTCGGGCATTGAAAGCGGTGGCCGCAGGCGCGGCACAAGGTTAGGGGCGCATAGCCGCGCCGGTTCAGAAACAGCAGCACCTGCTCTCCCGCCGCGAGCGTCTCGCCGACCGCCGCGACGAGCGGCGGCGACAAAAACCGGCCCGGCTCCAAGCGCTGGCTGCGCATATCGACAAGGTCGATTTTCGGCAGGCTCGCCTCGGCGTGGCGTCGCGGCAGGTGCACGCGCTCATAGCGGCCGCGCGCAACATTGACGACAGTTTCGAGCGACGGTGTCGCCGAGACCAGCACGATCGGGATCTCGGCGATCGAGGCGCGCAAGACCGCCATGTCGCGCGCCTGGTAAGCGACCCCGTCCTCCTGTTTGTAGGACGCGTCGTGCTCCTCATCGACGATGACGAGCCCGAGCTCGGGAAACGGCAGAAACAGGCCCGAGCGCGCCCCGACGACGATGCGCGCGCGGCCGCTCGCGACGGCCCGCCAGGTGTCGCGTCGGGTGCTTTGCGACACGTCGGAGTGCCACTCCGCCGGCAGCGCGCCAAAACGCCGTTTGAAGCGGTCCAGCCACTGTGCGCCGAGCGCGATCTCGGGTAGCAGCACGAGCACCTGGCGGCCTGCCGCAAGCGCTGCGGCAATCGCGGCGAAATAGGTCTCGGTTTTGCCCGAGCCGGTGACGCCGTCGAGCACGGTCACCGAGAACCCGCCCTCGCGCACCCGCTCGACGAGGCGCTCAGCCGCCCGTTCCTGATCGCGCGACAAAAGCGGCCCGGCGCTCTGCCAATCGGGCGTCGGCGCCGCGGCCGGTTCGCTCGAGACAAATTCCTCGCCGATGAGGCCGGCCGCGATCAATCCGCGCACGATCCCGACGCCGCAGCCGGCGCGCCGCGCCAGTTCGGCCGTCGAGCAGGCGCCCTCGTCGCGCAACACCTGCAGCACGCGTCGCCGCGCCGCTGTCTGCTTGGTTGCGGGCTCTGCCGATTCGAGCATGGCCAGGCCCGCCGGGATGATCGTGCAGACCCGCCGCGGCGCGCGCGGCAGCAGCGCGTCCTCGACGCTCATCGCCATCTTCAGCGCCATGCCGGGCGGCGCCAGCGTGTACGCGGCAACCCGCTCGAGAAAGCGGCGCATCTCCGGCGGCAGCGGCGGCGTCGGCAGCACTTCCAGAATCGGCTTCAGCTTATCGACCGGCAGCGCCTCGCCGGCCTCTCCCTCCCATACGACGCCAACGAGATGCCGCGATCCGAGCCCCACCCGCACAAAGCAGCCCGGCTCCGGTACTGCGATTCCTTCTGGAGCCAGGTAATCGAGCGCTTCCGGCAAGGGCAGCGGCAGCATGACGCGCAGCCGCGCCGGATGCGGGCGAACGATCTCCTCCCCGGCGCTGTTGGCAGCTAAGTCCGGCATCGCTACACTCGACCTCGGCCGGGTGTATCGGGTCCGCATAGGGTGCGGAGGGCCGGTGCCCCGGCTTGGGTTCTCAGGTGTGTTGGGATGATGTTGTCAGCCTCTGTTCTCATCGGCCATTGCCGCCCGCGCCCCGGCAGGGCGAGGTAGCGCTGCTATGGTCGACCGGCCGCGCGACAAGCCGCAAGTCGAGCGCGACGCTGCCGCATTGGCGCCCGTCGCGCCGGCGCAGGAGATCGGCGGCCGCGACGTCATCGCTTATCTGAAACAGCATCCCGATTTCCTCGACCGTCATCCCGAGGCGTTGCGGCTCTTGCGCGCACCGTCGCGCGAGGTCGGCGAGGAGGTTGTCGATTTCCAGCATTTCATGATCGAGCGGCTGCGCGGTGAGCTGGCGCGCGTCAATCTCGAGCACCGCACCCTGATCGCCGCCAGCCGCGGCAATTTGTCAAGCCAGGGCCGGGTGCACAAGGCGGCATTGGCGATTCTCGCCGCGCCGAGTTTCGAACAACTCTTGCAAATCGTGACGACCGATCTCGCGGTGCTGCTCGACGTGGATATCGTGACGCTCGGCGTCGAAAGCAGTGCGTCGCCCACCCGCCTGATGCCGCACGGCATTCATCTGCTGCGGGCCGGAACCGTCGACGCGCTGCTCGGCGCCGACCGCAATGTGTTGTTGCAGGCCGACCTGCCGGGCGATGCGGCATTGTTTGGCGGCGCCGCCGGCCTTGTCCGCTCGCAAGCGCTGCTGCGGATTTCGATCGGGCGCAACGCCCCGACGGGTCTGTTGTGCATCGGCGCGCGGCGGGTCGGGCGCTTCAATCCGGGGCTTGGGACCGAGCTGCTGGCTTTTCTCTCGCGTGTGCTTGGCATCACGATTTCGCAATGGCTCAGCCCCGGAAGGTGAGCCGCCGATAAACGGCTGAGCGACGCCCCCAGCGTCCTTCTCAATTCAACATCCCCCAGACGTCATGGCCGGGCGTGGCCCAGCCATCCACGAAAGTTTTGGCGCGCGCGCCGACAGACAAGACGGGGGCGGTCCTGACCAGTCGATCCACAGCGAGCCAGTTCCCGCTGCTTCCCGACGCGTTGCCGCTGGCCCGGTTCTCCGCCGCCGAGGATCTGCGCGCCGCGATCGGCCTCTGGACGGCATGGCTGGCCGGCGAGCGCCGCGCCTCGCCGCACACAACCGCAGCCTACGGCCGCGACCTCGCCTTTTTTCTCGACTTCCTGACCGGGCATCTTGGCGAGCTCACGCGCCTCGCGACTTTCGCGCAGCTCTCGGCTGCGGATTACCGCGCCTTTCTCGCGCATCGCGCCGCCGAGGTCGAGCGCGCCTCGATTGCGCGTGGGCTGTCGGTCGTGCGCGGCTTTGTGCGGTTTCTCGAACGCCGCGGCCTGGCGTCAAGCCCGGCCCTCAGCATCTTGCGGGCCCCGAAACTGCCGAGGAGCGTGCCAAAGCCGCTCTCGGTCGCCGATGCCGCCGAGCTTGTCGATGCGCCGCCGGCGCTCGTCACATCCGTCTGGCAGGCGAAGCGCGATGTCGCCCTCCTGACGCTCCTCTACGGCTGCGGCTTGCGCATCTCGGAAGCGCTCGGCCTCAAATGTTCGGAGGCGCCGCGCGGCGATCTCGTGACGATTACCGGCAAAGGCCGCAAGCAGCGCCTCGTGCCGGTTTTGCCGGTGGTACGTGACGCGATCGCAGACTATCTCGCCGCCTGCCCCTATCCGCTCGCTCCCGACGGCCCACTCTTTGTCGGGGCGCGCGGCGGCCCGCTAAACCCGCGTGTCGTGCAGCGCCAGATGCAGACATTGCGCAACGCGCTCGGCTTTCCCGATACCGCGACGCCGCACGCGCTGCGCCACAGCTTCGCAACGCATCTCCTGGGCGGCGGCGGCGATTTGCGCGCCATACAAGAGTTACTTGGCCACGCCAGCCTCTCGACAACGCAGCGCTATACGAGCGTCGAAACCGAGCGCCTCCTCGCGGTCTACGAATCCGCCCACCCCCGCGCGCGCTCTCGTTAGCCTTTAGATGTGGATGGCGCGGCCATCGACCGCGAGCGCGGCTTCCTTCAATGCCTCGCTCAATGTCGGATGCGCGTGGCAGGTGCGTGCGATGTCCTCGGCCGAGGCGCCGAATTCCATCGCCAATGTCGCCTCGGCGATCATCGTCCCGGCATCGGGACCGATGATGTGGACGCCAAGCACCCGGTCGGTCGCCGCATCCGCCAGCACTTTGACAAACCCGTCCGTCTCGGCATTGGTCCGTGCCCGCG
>VAZF01000090.1 GCA_005888425.1 Alphaproteobacteria bacterium | reverse complement strand
TCTGCGGCCGCGCCGCGCATCACCAACCGGTGATCGCCGCCATGACCAATCCGTCCTCCCGGCGAAGGCCGGGACTCACTGATCCGCGCCCGAGATGCCTGGAAGGTAGATCCCGGCCGTCGCCGCGCCGACAAAGGAAGGCGCGGTGATTTAGCTCGACTCTTTGGCTCGTTTAGGCTCGCGCGGTAGCACCATCTGCGTCTGGATCATCATTGCGGCGAGCTGGCCGTCGGGGCGGTAGATCGATGTCTGCAGCACGATCGTGCGCCGCCCGACATGCACCGGGACGGCAATGCCGGTGAGCCGCCCCGGCGGGCAGGCGCGGAAGAGGTTGGTCTTGGATTCGATCGTCGCGGTGCGAAACCCCTTTGCCGCGTTGAGCCCCGCCAGCGCCCCGCCGAGATCGTCGGCGAACGCCGCCAGCGCGCCGCCATGCACGACGCCGCCCGCGTTGAGATGCCGCTCGTCGGCGTCCATCTCGCCGGTGAGCCTGTCCTTGGTCGCGTCGGTAATGCGGATGCCGAGATGTCCCGGCATGCCGCTGCGAGGAGTGTCGGAAGTCATGGTCCCACCGGTCCGCGTCAGGAATGCTGCACAAACGGCCGTACAGCATCGAGGAGCGTGGCGGTCGGCGCGAGGCGCGGCCCTTCGCCCTCATCGACCGGCGGCACGATCCGAACGCCCCATTCCGGCAATTTCCGCAATGAGGCCTGCGCCTCGGGATGATTGAGCAATGGCTGGTTCAGCGACGGCGCGACGATAACCGGCGTCTTGCGCCCGATCGCCTCGGCCGCCACCGACAATGCGAGGCTGTCGGCGATGCCGTGCGCCAATTTGTTGAGCGAATTGAAGCTGCACGGCGCGAATAAGACGACGCCGCGCGGCGGCCGCGGCCGGATCGCCAGATCGAAATAGGATTCGACGAGTTGCGCGCCCGCGACATCGGCGAGCTCGCGCCCGGAAATCGTGCGCGCCGCATTCGGTGTCGGGATCGCGATGACCGTGTTGAAGCCGAGCCCGACCAGAGCGCGCAGGATCTCGGGGCCGCGCGCCGCAGTCGTTGTGCCGCTGACGATCAGATACGCGACTTCGAAGCTCTCATTTTCGCCGCTACCGCTCATTTGCGTGCCGTCAGGTGATTAGGCCTTTGCAAAAAGCACCCGTGCCCGGGCTCGTCCCGTCGCCCACAAAGTGGAGCAGCGTATCGCATTCCGCCGACCGGTGCCTATATTCCGGCTATGGGAAAACCCTTGATTCCGGCATCGCTTCTACTGGTGCTCCTCGGCTGCGCGCCGCAACAAGTCGCGGCCTATCGCGAGACGCAAGCCTATCCACAGGAGCGCGGCGTGGTTTGCGCGGTAAAGCTGGGCATGCGGCAGAACTATTGGAACGCGGGGTTGGCGCAAGCCGACGGTGCGACCGTGATTTTTCTCGGCGAGTGTCCGGCGGAACCGAATTCCGAGGGCTTCGCGCGCTGACGAAAATTGACGCCGTTATTCCGCCGGCGCCGCGGCGGGCTCGCGCCGCGGCACGCGCACCAACAGCAATAGCGGCAGCGACGCCAGGATGACGATCAGCATCAGCGCGAAATCGTCGATATAGCCGATCATCGCCGCCTGCCGCGTCACTTCGTGGTTCAAGGCGGCGATCCCGGACGGGTCCAAGTGGAGGGCGTTCAGCCCTGTTGCCGTTCCTCGATCGCGTCGACCCGGTCAGGATAGAAGGCGAGATGGTCCTTGATCGGCGATACCGCCTCATACGGCGCTTCGTAGGTCCACACGGCGTTGGTCGAGCGATCGCCGCCGAGCGGGATGCTGAAATAGGCGCAATCCCCCTTGTACGGGCAGTAGGTGGCATGCTCGGTCCGTTCCAGGAGCATCATGTTGACGTCCTTGCGGGGAACATACTGGACCGCGGGATAGCTCGCTTCCCGCAGGGTCAGCGCCTCGCTCGTGTCCGCGACGACGCGGCCGGCGACCCTGACCACGACCCGGTTCGGGTTGCGTTCGATCGCCATCGGATGATCCGGTCCGGGGATCTTGATCGGCTTCGCTAGGGCTTCGACGTTCTGTTCCATTGCCATCACCCGTATCTGTCGCATTGCGTGAGATCAGCCCGTCGATTTGCCGCCATCGACGTGGAACACCTGGCCTGTCGTGAAGGACGACTTGCCGGAAGCGAGGAAGACGATTGCGTTGGCGATCTCCTCGGGGTCGCCGAGACGCTGGAGCGGAACACTGGCGACGAGGCCGGCCTTTCGTTCCGAGGTGCCGGTGAAGCGATCGAGCATTGCGGTCTCGATCGGCCCCGGCGCAACCGCGTTGACCCGTACGCCTGAGCCTGCAACCTCGAGTGCCGCCGACTTCGTGAGGCCCTCGACGGCATGCTTGCTTGCCACGTAGACCGACGCGCCCCCCGCGCCGCGATGACCGTAAGTCGAGGATATATTGACGATGCTGCCGCTGCCCTGAGCGAGCATCGCGCGCAACTCGTGCTTCATGCTGAGCAACGTGCCGAGCACATTGGTGTCGAATGTCGTTGCATAGCTGTCAGCTGACTGCTCGGTGACCGGGCCGGGCTTGCCTTCGGTGCCGGCGGTGTTGACGGCGGCGTCCAGGTGCCCGAAGCGCGCGACCGTGCGATCGACCAGGTTGCGCACATCGTCCTCGCGGCGCACGTCTGCACGGATGAACTCGGCCTCTGCGCCGAGGGCGCGCAATTCCGTGGCCAATCCTTGCCCGGCTTCCTCGTGGCGGCCGGAAACGACAATGCGGCTGCCTTCCGCAGCGAAAGCGAGCGCCGCCGCCCGGCCAATGCCTGTCAACGCACCAGTGATCAGCACAACAGGGTTATTCATCTCGTCGCTCCTCGGTACGCTTGATCTTGCTGTAGCTGCGCCCCCGGATTTAGGTTTTCCTCGCCTCTCGGAAAAAGACTTTGTAGTGTCGGGGTCATACCTGACAGGCATGGCACGCCGTCATGGAGCTACGGCACTTGCGCTATTTCGTAGCGGTCGCCGAGGAGGGCAGCGTCACCCTCGCGGCCGAACGCCGGCTGCACACCGCGCAGCCTTCCCTCAGCCGGCAGATACGCGATCTGGAAATGGAAGTCGGCGCTCAGCTCCTTGTTCGGAGCGTTCGAGGCATCGAGCTGACGGCGGCCGGCCGGGCATTTCTCGATCATGCCCGGCTGGCACTGGCTCAGGTCGAGGCAGCCGGGGACGCGGCGCGGCGGGCCTCTCACCCGGCCAAGGCGACGTTCGTCATGGGATTTCTGACGGGAACCGAGATGGACTGGTTCCCGGAAGCCGTACGGCTGCTTCACGACGAGTTGCCGAGCATCGAGGTGATCCTCGTCAGTCAGACATCGCCCGAACTTGCGAGTGCTCTCCTCCGAAGTAAGGTCGACGTCGCCTTCCTTCGACCTGAGCCGGAGATGCCCGACCTGGTGTTCAAACGT
>VAZF01000089.1 GCA_005888425.1 Alphaproteobacteria bacterium | reverse complement strand
AGCCGGCGTGCGATCGCGGCGTTGCAGGCGCGCTATGCCGAGGCGACCGGCGTCGCCTCGTTGCGCATCCGCCACAACAACGTCATCGGCTATTACGTCGAGGCGTCGGCCGCGAATGTGGAAAAGCTCGGAGGCAAGCTCGGCCCCGATTTTATGCACCGTCAGACGATGGCGGGCGCGATGCGCTACACGACGGTCGAACTCGGCGAGCTCGAAAGCAAGATCGCCAGCGCCGCCGAGCGCGCGCTCGCGCTGGAACTGCGGCTCTTCGAGGATCTCGTCGGCGAGGTCATGGCGCGGCGGCAGGAGATCGCCGCCTCGGCCGCCGCGCTCGCCACCTTGGATCTCGCGGCGGCGCATGCCGAATGCGCCATCGACGGCAATTGGGTGCGGCCTGACATCGATAGCGGCGCCGGGTTCGAGATCCGCGGCGGGCGGCATCCGATCGTCGAAGCGGCGCTCGCCGGAACAGGCGCCTTTGTCGCCAATGACTGCGTTCTGGGCGAGGACCGCATCTGGCTCGTGACCGGCCCCAACATGGCCGGCAAGAGCACGTTTCTGCGGCAGAACGCCCTCATCGCGATCCTGGCACAGATCGGCGCCTTTGTGCCGGCGAGCACGGCGAGGATCGGCATCGTCGACCGCCTGTTCAGCCGGGTTGGCGCCGCCGACGATCTGGCGCGCGGCCGCTCGACCTTTATGGTCGAGATGGTCGAGACCGCGGCGATCCTGAACCAGGCCGGGCCCCGGAGCTTTGTCATCCTCGACGAGATCGGCCGCGGCACCGCGACCTTCGACGGCCTCTCGATCGCCTGGGCAGCGCTCGAGCATCTGCACGAGGTCAATGGCTGCCGCGCCCTTTTCGCGACGCATTACCATGAATTGACCGCGCTCGCCGCGAAACTGCCGGCGCTCGCCTGCCACACGATGCGGGTCAAGGAATGGCAAGGTGACGTCGTGTTTCTGCACGAGGTCGCGGCCGGCACGGCCGACCGCTCCTACGGCATTCATGTCGCAAAGCTCGCCGGATTGCCGGCCGCCGTCACATCGCGCGCCGAGGAGGTGTTGCAGATATTGGAAAAGGGCGAGCAGGGCGGCGCCTTGGCGCGGCTCGCCGACGATCTGCCCTTGTTCCGCGCCGCCCGGCCGATGCCGCCCGCACCCGAACCGAGAGCCTCCGCGCTTGAGGAGATGCTGCGCGACATCCGCCCGGACGAGCTCTCCCCGCGCGACGCCCTCGAACTCCTCTACCGCCTCAAATCCCTATTGCCGGATTGACCGCGGCGACAGGCTAAGAATTAGAAGAGCGCCAGCTGTTCCGGATCATCCGCGGGGCGGGGTGGGCGCGGTAAATTGCGCCAGATCGGCGTAGCCGAGCGCCTCCTCGACCGCGGCGACCGTCTTGACCGCCGCCTCGAACCCATCCTTGCCGAACTGGCGGTTCCTGATGTCCTCGAAAGTCTCGCCCATCTCGCGCAGCTGCTTGTCGGCGAGCGCCTCGCGCCAGGCCGGGAAGACGATCGTATCCTCGCGCGCGGCATGGTTGGCGTACATGACGACGTAGCTTTCGAGGGCGCGCGCCATCACTTCGGCATCGCCGGTCGTGCCCTTGCCGGTCACGGTGCGGATGTATTCGGTGATCTCGCGGCCGCGGTCGTGCTGCGTGACGAGCGTATTGTCGAGCGCCGCCGCCGGGCTCTCGGCCTTGCGCAGGGTCGGAAACACATAGGCCTGCTCGAGCATGCGCTCGTGGAAATTCTCGCCGAAATCGCGGAACAGCTGCGCCGCTTGCCGCAGCAGCTTCGGGTCGAGCTTGCCGCCGCCGCGCAATTGCGCCGCGCTCTGGCGATAAACCAGGAGCACGCGCCGCAGCACGCCGTGCTGGCGCATCAGCTCCTCGATCGCACCGACCTTCTTTTCCGGAGGAGGCGGTGGCGCCTTGGGTTCCTTTTTGGCGGCAAGAGCGGCGCCCGCGCTGCCGGCCACGAGAACGATGCCGGAAAGGCCGGCGACCAGGCGGCGCCGGCTGGCATCGGGCAGATCGACCATAACCCCCCTCATCACGCAAAACGCTCGGTCACGTTCTTAGACCGAAATCAATATCGGTACCTTAACGCTCGCTAACCCGATGCGGCAGCGCGCGCCCGTCCATATCGTCGTGGTCCATGTGCAGGTGCCGCAAGACAGTCGGCGCAATATCGACGAGCGAACTCGGCTGCCGGCGCTCGCCCGGCTCAAAGCCGCCGCCCTCGACAATCAGAAACGGCCGCTGCTCGTGCGGGCCAAGCCCGCCATGCTGGCCAAAGCCGATCTTGCTCTCATTGTCCGCGGGATCCTGGACGATCGGCGCATAACCGGTGACCCCGTGCGGGTTTGTCCGGTCCTCGGCGGCGAGCGAGACGGCGATCTGCATCGCTGTGTCGGTGGGCAGGCCGGCCGCGCCCAGCCGCTCGCCGGCAAACATCTCGCCGACCCAGTTCTCGCCGGCAAGAAAGCGCGCGACGCGGCCCACCAATTCGCCGGCGGGATCGGCGAAATAGAGGGTCGCGGCGGTGCCGTTCGGCGCGACCACGAGCTCGCGCGACTCGCGGCTTTCCTTCAAACCGGCGGCGATCAGCAGCTCGGTCAGGTCGATCGAATCGGCGACGGTCTCCATGCCGTGATCGGAGCCGGTGACAAAGAGGATATCCTCGCCTGTCGGGTCGAGCCGCCGCACGGTCTCAAACACCTGTTTTACGAGCGCGTCGGCGCCGGCGATCGCGGCCAGATGCTGCGGCGAGCCGAGCGGCGCATGATGGCCGGTGTAATCGGGCTCGGACAGCCACAGGATGGCGACCGACGGGGCGCGCTCTTCGAGGACGTTGCTACAGAAGCGCTCGGTCATCATGCGGTCCCCGGCGATGCCCTTTGTGAGGCCGGCGCTTGCCGGATCATCGATCGGGACGCGGCCGG
>VAZF01000152.1 GCA_005888425.1 Alphaproteobacteria bacterium | reverse complement strand
CCTTGGTCTATCCGATCCAGGCACTCCGTTCTCTCTGAACCCCGCCGCCCCGCAGCCGGAGCCACCCCGAAACGAGGTCTGGGGCGTGCCGTGGATCTCGGGTCTTCCATTTAAAGGCTTGGCCTATACGGTGGGCGGCAGATCTCTCTACTGGGGTGGTTGGTCGCCGCGGCTACTGGACGAAGAGATGGCGACCTGGCCCGCAACAACCGTTGCGGATCTCAAAAGCCGGTATTTCGACGAAAGCTCCCGTCAGATCGGCGTCGATGAGACAAACGATTTCATCTTCGGTGAGCTGCATCGGGTGCTGAGACGGCAGCTCTTTGACGCCATCGGCTCGGTGAAGGACGTCATGGCGTTGCCCTCGTTGCCGCCATCGCCTGTGCTCAAACCGGGGGCAGATCCGCTGGAGCTTCTGGGTTTGAGCGGGCCAGATGGTCTCTCAGCCGCCGATCTCCTCAATATGTTGAAGCTCGAGGCGCCGCTTGCCGTACAGGCGCGCTCGCCGCATGCCGGCTTCTTTCCCTTGAACAAATTCAGCACCGTCCCGCTGCTGATGAAGGCGGCGCGGACCGCGTCCTTGGGCAATGTGTCCGACGGCAGGAAGGATTTCATGGTGCTGCCCGACACCCATGTTCTCACTCTGGCCAAGGAGCGCACCGCGGCCGGGACCTGGCGCATTACGGGTGTGGATACGAGCCGCGGTCGGATCGACCTCGCGCCGGGAGGTATTGTTATCATCGCGCTTGGCACGATCGAGAGCGCCCGGATCGCTCTCGCTTCATTTGACGGGAGCGGCCTGCCGACCTTGCCGCTGATCGGCAAGAACCTGATTGCACATCTGCGCTCGAACCTAGTCATCCGGGTGCCGCGCACTGCCATCCCTGGCCTCTCGCCCACGACAAACGAATTGCAGACATCGGCCCTCTTTGTGAAGGGCCGGGCGACGCGGCAGAATGGAGACCTGATCGGCCGCTTTCACCTGCAGATCGCGGCCAGCGGCGGCGGGAGCACGGTCGGCGGAGAAGACGAGCTCTACCGCAAAATCCCGGACATCGATTTCTACGACCAGCTGCGCAGCTCGACGGATACGCATGTGGCTTTCGCGATCCGCGGGCTGGGCGAGATGGAGCCCGCAGATCCCAGCGATTTTGGCGCACATCCGAGCCGGGTCGATCTCGATTTGCGAACCGACGAATACGGGGTGCGGCGCGCTTCCGTGACGATCGCACCAACGCAACGTGATGGCGATCTGTGGACCGCCATGGATGATGCGGTAGTGGCCGTCGCCGCGATCCTTGCGCCGGGTCAGACGATCCCGCGTCCGGCCCATGACGGTCTCGGCACCACGCACCACGAGACGGGCACCTTGCGCATTGACCCGGACCCCACCCGCGGCGTCGCCGATGAGGATGGGCGGTTCCACTACACCGAGAATCTGTACGCGGCAGGTCCGGCTCTGTTCCCCAGCATCGGTTCGCCCAACCCGATGCTGACCGGCATCGCCCTGTCGCGGCGAACCGGCGATCTCATCATGAGCCCGCCACCGTTTGCGGGAGACCCGGGCTTCGAGGTGCTGTTCGACGGCACCTCGCTCGGGGACTGGACCATGTCAACAATCGTAAACCAGCCCGGGCGTGACGATCCGGGGGATTTCCGGGTACGCCGCGGGGCGCTCGAAAGCCGGAGCGGCACCGATCTCGGTCTGCTATGGCTAAGGCGGGCGACGCCCGAGCGCTATGTGTTGCGCCTGGAATGGATGATGACGGCGTCCGATGACAACTCCGGGATCTACTTCGGTTTTCCCGACCCGCGGAACGAAGGGTACAACAACACCGCCTATGTCGGGGTCAATTTCGGGTTTGAGGTGCAGATCGACGAGCTGGGCAGGCCTGATAATGCCGGGATCCATCGTACCGGCGCGATATACGGCTTTAAGGGGCCAGACCTGCCGTCGCTGACGCGACCGGTCGGCGAGTGGAACGCCTACGAGATCACCGTTGATGGCGCGAACATAACCGTGGCCCTGAACGGCCAGACGGTGAACCAGTTTCACTTTACCGGCGATCCGCAATCGCCCCGGCGGGGACAGCCATCAGCTCCGCGGGATCCCCGCTTTACCGGTCTGCAGACACACACCGGGCGTCTTCTATTCCGCCGCATCCAGTGGAAGGCCTTGTAAGGCCATGGCGCTAAACCTGCTTCCGATGGGGGAGCTTGGTGCGATCGAGACAAACGGGACCCTCACGTTTGGCTTATGGCTGCCTTGGGTCTCGGCAGCGGACGGCAACAGGGTTGCGGTCAAGATCATCCACGAGACCGACCAGTTTCTGCAGAACGTGCCGCCGCGCGAATTTCCGCTCAGCCATACCGTGCGCGATCCCTATGGCGATTTCTGGTCCGTGACCGTGCCGATCGCGGGGACTCCGCCCGCGGTCGCAGGCTCGGCCTGGGGTATGCCTGGGCGCTACGTGTACCGCTACACAATCGTCAATCCGAATGTCGGTACGCTGGACTGGATCATCGATCCGTTCGCGCGCGAGTTCGGCGTCGGCAAGCTCTCCGCTTTTACGCTCGGCTACCAGCCCTATACTTGGAGCGCCGAGGAGGTGGATTGGCGAACGCCGCGCTTATCGGACCTCGTCCTTTACGAAATCAACATCGGGGAGTTCGGCGGCGACCTGAATCGTGTCGGTAATGTCATCGCCTACCTCGCCGACCTCGGGGTCAACGCGGTCGAGATTATGCCGCTTTCGAACGTCGGCACCTCGGTCGATTGGGGTTATCTCCCAATCGGCTATTTCGGGGTCGATGAGCGCTTCGGCAAGCGCTCCGATTTCCGGGCTCTCGTCGACCTCTGCCATCAGCATGGCATCGCGGTCATCGTTGATGTGGTCTACGGCCACACCGGCGTGGATTTCCCCTATTACGACGCCTACACACGGCTGCGCTACCGCGACAACCCCTTTATGGGGCCGTTTGCCAAGGACTACTTCAGCAACTTCGGCAAAAGCACCGACTTCAATCGCCCGCTGACGCGCGACTATTTCTACACGGTCAACCATCACTGGCTCGACGTGTATCACGTCGACGGCTTTCGCTACGACTGCGTGCCGAATTATTGGGATGGGCCGCTCGGGGTTGGCTATGCCAGCCTAGTATTTGAAACCTACCAACTGGCGAAGTCCAAACTCGCACAGGCCGATCCGGCTTGGCGCCGCTTCGATGGCGGTCCGGGAAAGCCGCCCAACCTTGTCCAGATGGCGGAGCAGCTAGAGGATCCTCAGGGCGTATTGCGCACGACCTACTCGAACAGCACCTGGCAGAACAGCACCTTTGACGCCGCACGCAGTGTCGCGCGTGGAGATCGCGGGCGTCTTTTCGATCTCGGCCTGCAACTCGGATTATTCGGCTATCCGGAGCAGGAGACGACAAATGACGTATCGATCCCGAAGACGGCACTGCAGTACATCGAGAACCATGACCACGAACGCTTTTTGTGCAATTTCGGTACGTACAATCCGGACGAGGCAGGAAATCCGCTGTTCCAGGAGGGCGATCGCAGCCGATGGTTTATGCTGCAGCCCTATCTGATCGCGCTGTTGATGAGCAAAGGCATCCCGCTGCTCTGGCAAGGTGAGGAATTCGCAGAGAACTACTTTCTCCCGGATGTTGGAGAGGGGCGGGTGGCGCTGCTGCGACCACTGCGCTGGGATTATTTCTACGATGGCTCCGGCCAGCCGATTGTCACGTTAATTCG
>VAZF01000151.1 GCA_005888425.1 Alphaproteobacteria bacterium | reverse complement strand
ATTCGATGCCGACAAACAGGCGCAGCATATCGGTCCGTGCACGCGATGCCGCTCAGGTGAACAGCGTCAACACGCCGGTGTGGCCGTAGAGGCGATCGCGCGAGATCTCGCCATTCGCGAAGAAGCCGATCAGCGGGATGTCGCCGAACTGTTCGCGGATCATCCCGGTCTCCACACCCGGCTCGCCAAACAACGCGGCGCCGCGCGCGATGCAGCTGACATAGATGCCGGCCTTTGGTGGTCCCTGCAGGCGACCGGCCAATTGCTTGAGCATGCGGTCGAGATCGGCCTTCGCGCTGTCGGGATCGCGGCGGCAGAACACGATCGCGTCACCCGGCGAGACCTCGGCGCCGAGCACGATCCAGCCCTGCCGCGGATCAATCGCCATCAGATTGCGGACGAGATAATCGCCGGTGTCGGAGCCCTGCACCGGCAGGCCGGCGAAAATGAGGCCGCCGAGGCGGCGCGGGTCGCGCGCCAGATCGGGGCCGACATCGTCGAGGAAGACATTGAGCGCCGGCTTGCCGTCGATCGCCATGACGACATTGTCGCGCGCTTCGTCGATGCGGCGAACCGGCCCGATCGGGGTGCAGCCCTGGGTCAGCGCGGTCGCGACCGACACTTCCGGGCTCAAGAGCATCCCGGAGATGCCGTTCCTGCCGAGAGCGCCGCGCTCGGTGCCGCCGGCGATCAGCGGCGTTTCGCAGCGATGCGAGACAAGACCGCCGACCAGAAAGGCGCCGCTGGCGCTCGCCGTGTCGACCGCCGCCTGCACCACATCCGGGCAGCGCGGATCGGCATGGATAAGCCCGAGGGTTGGCTGCGTGTTGTCGATCCAGTTCTGGTGCCGGCGCGGCAGATCGGAACCCGGATCCGCCGTCGCGGCAAACAGGCGGAAGCTGTCTGGCGGCAACGGCGCGAGCATGACCGCCGCGGCGGGACGGTCATAGACCTCCTGCCCGGCGGCGCAAATGCCGAGCCCGACCCCGCCGACCCAGGACTCGATTCCCGTGCCCGCGGCCAGATCGCGAAGCATTACCGGCAACACCGGCGCCGCGGGCTCGGTGACATAGAGGATGCCGAGCGTCGCCTGACCGTCGGCGATCGGCAGCTGCGCGAGACAGCGCTCTGCCAGCGTGGCGGCATCACCCACAGCGAAGGCGGCGGCAAAGGGCGTCGTCATCAGGAGCCTCCCATCAGCCGGGCGACATAGGGCGCGATGTGCTCGACGATGATCGCGACACCGCGCTGGTTGGGGTGCAACCCGTCGGGCTGGTTGAGCTTGGGGTCGAGCGCGACGCCATCGAGCACAAACGGATATAGAGCGATATCGTGCGCTTCGGCGAGCTCGGGGTAAATGCGGTTGAACGCCTGTTGATACGCCTCGCCCCAGTTCGCCGGCGCCACCATGCCGGCCAGCAGCACCTTGGCGCCGCTCGTTTGAATCTTTGCGATCATCTTGTCGAGATTGGCGCGCACCGCCACGGGATCGAGGCCGCGCAGCGCGTCATTGGCGCCGAGTTCGAGGATCACGAGATCGGGCTTGTCGGCGAGTGACCAGTCGAGCCGCGCCAAACCATCCGCCGTCGTATCGCCCGAGTTGCCGGCATTGACGATATGCACGTCGAGCCCGTCGGCGCGCAATTTTGCCTCGAGGCGGGCGGGAAAGGCCTCACCGGTCGGCAGGCCGAACCCGGCCGCGATGCTGTCGCCGAAAACGAGGATCTCGGTGGTCTTCGCAATCGCGGAACTCCAGCCGATCGTCATGCCGAGCAGCATGCCGGAGATTGCCAGGGCGGCGCAGCGCAGGCGCGCGCGTATCGCGAGATCAGAGCTCATCGAGTCGGCCGCCTTTGGGCCCGCTTCTTAGACTGGGAAGCGGCACCGGGCGCGTCAACCGCGGCGCGTCGGCGCGTTGTAAACCATCGAGATCGGGCCATATCGTGGCGTTCGCGTCCCCGTCTCCTTAGCGCCATGACAGCTGGATCACCCCTCGTCGCGCTCGACGACGTTCGCCTGAGCTTGGCGAGCGCCGCCGGACCGATCGAGATCCTGCGCGGCATTTCGCTGACGATCATGCCGGGCGAAACCGTCGCGCTGTTGGGGCCGTCCGGCTCGGGCAAAACGAGCCTCCTGATGGTGCTGGCCGGGCTCGAACGGCCGAGCGCCGGGCGGGTCGAACTTGCCGGACACAATCTCGGGACGCTTAACGAGGACGGGCTGGCGCGCCTGCGACGCCGGCTTGTCGGCATCGTGTTCCAATCTTTTCACCTGATCCCGACAATGACCGCGACGGAAAATGTCGCGATCCCGCTCGAACTTGCCGGCGACCGCGGCGCCTTTGCGGCGGCCGAGGCGGCGCTCGCACGGGTCGGGCTGGCCCACCGGCTCAGGCATTATCCCGGCCAGCTATCGGGCGGCGAGCAGCAGCGCGTCGCAATCGCGCGCGCTTTTGCCGCCGGGCCGCAATTGCTGCTTGCGGACGAGCCAACCGGCAATCTCGACGGCGAGACCGGACGGGCGGTCATCGATTGCCTGTTCACCGAACATGCCCGCCTCGGGACTGCGCTGTTGTTGATCACGCATGATGCCGAGCTGGCGGCGCGCTGCGGGCGCGCGATCAATCTCGCCGATGGCCGCATTGCCGCGGACCGGCCGGCGGCGCCGCGGCGGCGCGCGCTGTGAGCAGGAGCGCACCAGCCACCCCCTCTCCGCCCCCAAGGGGCGGAGAGGGTCGGGGTGAGGTGGGGGATTCAAGAGCGCTCGCCGGCGAGGCCCCCCTCACCCTCCCGTCGCTCCGCGACGGGCGCCTCCCTCTCCCCCCTGTAGGGCGGAGAGGGAATTTTCTCCCGGCGCGTTACGCTTTCCGGCTGGCGGCGCGTGAATTGCGCGGCGGGGTTCGCGGCTTCCGGATCTTCCTGGCCTGTCTCGTCCTCGGGGTCGCGGCCATCGCCGGCATCGGCTCCTTGACGGAAGCCGTGCTCG
>VAZF01000150.1 GCA_005888425.1 Alphaproteobacteria bacterium | reverse complement strand
GGATCAGGCCGCCGACAATCGTCACGCCCAGCGGATGGCGCAATTCCGAACCGGTGCCGGTGCCGAGCATCAGCGGCAAGGCGCCGAAGATCGCCGCCATCGTCGTCATCATGATTGGGCGAAAGCGCAACAGCGAGGCTTGGTAGATCGCCTCGCGCGGCGGTTTGCCCTCATCGCGCTGCGCCTCGAGCGCGAAGTCGACCATCATGATGCCGTTCTTCTTGACGATACCGATCAACAGGATGACGCCGATGATCGCGATAATGCTGAGATCGCTGCCGTCGACCATCAACGCCAAGAGTGCGCCGACGCCGGCCGAAGGCAGCGTCGAGAGGATCGTGATCGGGTGGATGTAGCTCTCGTAAAGTACGCCGAGCACGATATAGACGGTGATGATCGCCGCAATGATCAGGAGCAACTCGTTGCCGAGGGCGGATTGAAAGGCAAGCGCCGTGCCCTGGAAGGTCGTGAACATGCTGGCCGGAAGCCCGATCTCGCGCTCGGCGTTGCGGATCGCGTTGACCGCGTCGCCAAGCGAGGCGGCGGGCGCCAGGTTGAACGATACCGTCGCCGCGGGAAACTGGCCGAGATGAGTGACCGCCAGGGGCGCGGTCTGCTGAATCAGCTGGGCGACCGAAGGGAGCGGCACCTGACCGTTTGTCGCGGTCGATGACGGCAGATAGATCGAATTGAACGAGTCGAGCGACTGCTGGAAGGACGGGTCGGCTTCAAGGATGACGCGGTATTGGTTCGACTGCGTGAAGATCGTCGAAACGATCCGCTGGCCAAAGGAGTCGTAAAGCGCATTATCGATCGTCGCCGGCGTGATGCCGAAGCGGCCGGCGGTAGCGCGGTCGATCAAGACATAGGCCGACAGACCGTTCTCGGTGTAGTTCGAGCCGACATCCTCGATGTCTGGAAGCTGCTGCAACCGTTGCAGTAGACGCGGCATCCACACGGTGAATTCGTCGGGATTGGCGTCCTGCAATGAGAATTGGTACTGGCCGCGGCTGACCGTCGCGTCAATCGTCAAATCCTGCACCGGCTGCATATAGAGCGAGATGCCGCGCACCCCGGCGATCTCGCTGTTGATGCGGCGGATGATGTCGCTGGCGCTGAGGCTCCGCTCATTACGCGGTCTGAGATTGATCAGCAAGCGGCCGCTATTGAGCGTCGTGTTGGTGCCGTCCACCCCGATAAAGGACGACAGGCTGACGACGTCCGGGTCCTTCAGGATGGCGTCGGCAAGCGCTTGCTGGCGTTCGGCCATAGCCGCGAAGGAGACCGAAGAGGGCGCCTCGCTGATGCCCTGGATAAGGCCGGTATCCTGGACCGGGAAAAACCCCTTCGGAATCACGATGTAGAGAAAGACCGTCAGAACCAGCGTGGCGATCGCGACCAGCAAGGTCAGCGGCTGGTGGTCGAGCACCCAGGTCAAGAGACGGCCGTATTCGGCGACGACCCGGTCGAACCATTCCTGCGTCTGGCGCGCAAAGGGCGACATCCGCTCGACAGGGCGGTGCCGCAACAATTTGGCGCACATCATCGGCACCAATGTCAGCGACACGATGGCCGAGATGATGATCGTCACCGAGAGCGTGATCGCAAACTCGCGGAACAGACGCCCGACGACATCGGCCATGAACAATAGTGGGATCAGCACCGCGATCAGCGACACGGTCAGCGAGATGATCGTAAAGCCGATCTGCTCCGAGCCGCGCAACGCCGCCTGCAGCGGCGGATCGCCTGCTTCGATATAGCGCGAGATATTCTCGATCATGACGATCGCGTCGTCGACGACGAAGCCGGTCGCGATCGTCATCGCCATCAGCGACAGATTGTTGAGGCTGAAGCCGGCGAGATACATGACCGCTAGCGTGCCGACCAGGGACAGCGGCACCGAAAGGCTCGGGATGATCGTCGCGGCCGTGCTGCGCAGGAAGACGAAGATCACCAGCACGACCAGCACGACCGCGAGCACGAGCTCGAACTCGACATCGGCAACCGAGGCGCGGATCGTCGTCGTGCGGTCAGTCAGGACTTCGACATCGACCGCAGCCGGCAGTGCGGCGCGCAATTGCGGCAGCAGGGCGTTGATCCGATCGACCACCTCGATGACATTGGCGCCGGGCTGGCGCTGAATGTTCATGATGACCGCCTCGGTCGTGTTCATCCAGCCGGCGAGACGGGTGTTCTCAGCGCCCTCCGTCGCCTTCGCGACATCGGACAATTTCACCGGCGCGCCGTTGCGGTAGGCGATCACGAGTTCGTTGTAGTCGGAGGCCTTTTTCAGCTGGTCGTTGGCGTTGATCGTGTATGACCGGGTGGGCCCGTCGAAATTGCCTTTCGGGGTGTTGACGTTTGCCGTGCTGAGCGTCGTGCGCAGATCGTCGATATTGAGGCCATAAGCGGCGAGTTGGCGCAGATCCGCCTGAATGCGCACCGCCGGACGATGCCCGCCGCTGATGCTGACGAGCCCGACGCCGGTCAGCTGCGAGATCTTCTGCGCGAGGCGGGTATCGGCGAGATCCTCCACCTGCGTCAGCGGCAATGTCTTCGACGTCAGCCCCAGTATGAGCACCGGCGCATCGGCCGGGTTGACCTTGGAATAGATCGGCGGCGCCGGCAGATCGGTCGGCAACAGATTGCCGGACGCGTTGATCGCCGCCTGTACCTCCTGCTCCGCAACATCGAGGCTGAGAGCCAGGCTGAACTGCAGTGTGATGACCGACGATCCGGCCGAGCTCACCGAGGACATCTGGTTGAGGCCCGGCATCTGGCCGAGCTGCACTTCGAGGGGCGCCGTGACCGACGAGGTCATCACATCGGGGCTCGCGCCGGGATAGAGCGTGACGACCTGGATCGTCGGGTAATCGACCTCGGGCAATGCGGACAGCGGCAGGAAGCGATAGGCCACGATGCCGACCAGCATGATCGCCACCATCAGCAGCGAGGTCGCGACCGGCCGCAGAATAAAAAGGCGGGATGGGCTCACGCCGGCTTTCCGCTGAGCGGCCTCACTCGGCGCCGCGCCGCCGCCGCTGACCCTCGGGCCGCTGCGGCGGATTGGCTGGCGCGCCGGGTTGCGCCGCGGCAGGCGCCGGGGATGGCGCCGCCGTTCCGTCCTCACCTTGCGATTGCGGTTGTGCGGCGGCGGGCGCGGCACTGCGCGTCACCCGCACCTTGGCGCCGTCCTTCAGCCGGTCGGCGCCGTCGACAACGACAATCTGACCCGGCTCCAGACCCTTTGTGACGACAATCCGCTGGTCGTCGCCGGGCCCGAGCGTGACGGGTTGCGCCGCGACCGTCTCGTCGGGCTTCACGACATAAACAAAGGTGCCGGGCGCGCCGCGCTGCACCGCTGCGTTCGGAACCAGATCGGCGCCTTGGAGCGTGTCGACCAGCAGCTGGATATTGACGAACTGGTTG
>VAZF01000149.1 GCA_005888425.1 Alphaproteobacteria bacterium | reverse complement strand
CCCCGGCAACAGCGCCTCGTCCGGGTTGGCGAGCGTCGCCTGTGCCGTCAGCGTGCGCGTATCGCTGCGGATCTGCGGCTCGATTGTCGTGATCGTCGCGGTGAAGCTGCGTCCCGGAAACGCGTCCGCCGTGACATTGACCTTCTGCCCGAGTTCGATCTGGCCCTTCCAGGTCGAGGCCAGCGTGAAGTTGACATAGAGCTCTTTGAGATCGGTCAGTGTCACGACCGCCGCGCCGGGGCTGACATATTGCCCGACCTCGATTTGCCGAATGCCGAGCCGCCCGGCAAACGGGGCGCGGATCAGCTTTTGGCCGATCAGTGCCTGCGTCTTCAAAATCTGCGCCCGCGCCTGATCGAGCTGTGATTGGTTCTGGTCGACCGTCTCGCGCGAGGCGAACTGTTTGTTTGCAAGCTGCGAATTGCGCTCCAGCGACAATGCCGCCATGCGCGACTGCGCCTCGTAATTCGCCAGGTCGCCCCGCTCCGGCGCATCATTGAGTTGCACGAGTGGATCGCCCGCTTTGACGGTCGCGCCAGGGGTGAAGTAGATCGCCGTCACCTTGCCGCCGACCTCGGGCGTGATCGTCACCTGGTGCACGGCGGCGAGCGATCCGATCGCGGCAGCAACGCGTGGCACACTCTGCGTCCCGGCCGTCACCGCGGCGATCTGCGCCGGCGGCGGCTTGTTGTTGGCGAAGAAGGTCGCGATCGCCTGCGAGCGATAGCGGTTGAAGCCGTAAAGCGCGCCGAGCACGACAAGTAGCACCAGCCCGATAATGACAAACCAGCGCACCGTCCGAGGCCGGCCGAGCGCCGGTCGGTCCATTGTGTCGCGCTGATGCACGAGCGCATCGGCGGTTCCGCTATCGGCCGAGGCAAACTTGATCTCGCCGTCCATCCCCTGCTCCCGAAACACTTACCCCTCGCTAATCCGCCGCTGTCTTGAACCCGCCCGCACCGGAGGTGCATGCGGTGTGCGCGGTAATCGCCGCATCGCTCATGCCGATCCCGCGCAGAATGAACCGGCTCGCCTCGTCGACAAGCGCCTCCGGCCCGCCGGCATAGGGCACGCAATACCGGCCGGGCAGCGCCGCGATCGCGATCATCGTCGCGACATGATGGCCGAACCAGAACTGGTTGCTGCGCCAGCCCTCGCCGCTCTCTCGCGAGGCGGGTGGTGGCACGATGTCGCCCGCTTGCACCGCCGCGTCGAGTGAAGCGTTGAAAAATGGCACGACCCGGGCAAATACCGCGTTGAACAATTCGTGCGCATAGTCGCCGTCTTCGAGACAGCTATGCAAGATTAGGCGCAGCCGCGGATCGAGATCGGCGCGGTCGGCGTCGCTGCCGGCTACAAAGCGCCGCACCATAAACCGCACCATCCCGACCAAGGTCGCGGTCGTGGCGGGCAGCGTGGCGAGCTGTTCGAGGACCGGGTCGCCCTGGCAGCCGACCTGTTGCAGGATCTCGCGGTAGAGGAGTTCCTTTGACGGGAAATGCCGGAAGAGGAGCGCTTCGGAAATGCCGGCCGCCTCGGCCAGCTCGCGCGTCGTCGTCCCGCCGAAGCCCTTGCGGGCGAATAGCGGGATCGCGGCATCGACAATTCTTTGCCGTCGTTCGTCGCTGTCAAGCCGGGTGGCAGCCATGATGCGCCAAAAGTAAGCGCTCACTTACACTGGGTCAATACACCGGGCTGCGGCAAAAAAGATGGCCAAAAAAGATGGGCGGCCTCCCCCCGAAGGCCGCCCAATCAGCTATGTGGCAATGGCCGTCTACCCCCATATCCGGCCGGGATGCGCGCCACACGCAGGAGGGAAGGTCCGGTATCTCGCCCAGCGGCGCAACCGCGAAATGCCCGATCAACAGGGCTATCCACGACAATCGTTACTTGCGCCCGCTGTCGCGCGAACGATCCCCGCCGAGGATCGCGCGCCGTGCCGTATCGTCGAGCTTGTCGGCGCTTTCGATAAAACCGACCGGATCGATTTCGCCCATATCGGCCGGATAATCGGTGCCCATCAGAATATGGTCGGCGCCGTATTCCTCGACGAGATAGTGCAATTGGTGGTGCGTATAGACGAGCGCGTCGAAATAGAGCCGCTTCAGATAGGTCGTCGGCATGTTCTTCAGGTGCTCGCAGCAATCCGGCCGCGCCGAGGCGGCATGGTCGATGCGCCCGGAATAGGCCGGCAGATAGCCGCCGCCATGCGCGACCACAATCTTGAGCCCGGGATAATTTTCGAGAACGCCGCCGAAAATCAGGTGATGCACCGCGGCCGTGGAGTCGAGCGGGTTGCCGATCACATTGGCGAAATAATGCTCGCGAAACCGCCGAGCCTCGGTGAAACCGTCAGGGTGCATGAAGACGACGAGTCCCAGCTCTTCGCAGCGCGCGAAGATCGGCCGGAAACGGTCCTCCGACAGATCGGCGCCCGCGACATGCGTCATGATCTCGATGCCGCGAAAGCCCAACGATCTGTGCAGCCGGTCCAATTCGGATAGCGCCAGCTCGGGCGCCTGCAGCGGAACCGTGCCGAGCCCGGTAAAGCGGTCGGGATAGCGGCCGCACATCTCGGCGATCTCGTCGTTGAGGGCGCGCGCGGTGGCGAGCCCGAGATCGGGGTCGGCGCCGTAATAGGTCTGCCGCGGCACCGGCGAGACCGCCTGGATGTCGATGCCCATATGGTCCATGTCGGCGATCCGCTGCTCGGCCGACATGCCCTGCAGATGGGTCCGCTCGCCGTTCTGCCGGTTGATGCTTTGGCTGCGCTCGTTCGCGGCAGTTTCGAGAAACCAGCGCGATACCGCGTCATTGCCGGCGACCATCGCCGCGGCTTTGTCGCTGCGAAGGTGGCAATGGATGTCGATCGTGAACCACTTGCCGCGGGCATGCGCCGGGCCGGGAAAGCGCCCCGGGATCGGCGTCCCGGGCGGACGGCAGGTGAAGAGCATCGGAGCCTCGCAGTGTCTGTCACCGACAATAGCGCGCCCGACTGCTGCAATCAGCCTTCTCTGTAGCGGCGCGGCTCGGGGTCCTCGCCCCGCCGCGCGACTCGGCTTCCGGACAAGAAGGGCTAACCCGGGGCCCCTCGGGATGTGCGGGCCTCCCCGCCAAGATCGTCAGCGTCCTTGTCGAGCTCTCCGGCGATGCGGCGCAGCTCGTTCGCGATATCCGGCGCGTGCTCCGCGATCTGTCTCAACTGAATCGCGGCCATGCGCATAAAGCGGATCGTGTTGTCGACAGCCCGGAGCATGCGATCATCCATCGGCATCGGTCTCGCTGTGTTTCGGTCTTTTTCTGCAGGTTAAAACGGCAGCCGCTCCGCGCCCGAAATGCTTGTGACGGTCGCGAGCGGCAAGCCCGTTCCATGCGGGTCCCGCCCGCGATGCAAATGCTCTTTTCAGATGAACGAGTGCTAAGCGGGATTATTCCGCTCGTCTACCAAATTCCATGACATCGTCAAGAAAAATCATGAATTACGTATGTAAAAACTACCTCATCGTTTCTTGGGTGTTGTATGTCACTTGTGCTTGGGGCCAGATTTGCTGCTGACGTGTTGTTGCTGTGTTTAATGTAGATGCCCCATTCAGCAACAAAAACTTACAATACGTAAAGGATGCATTTGCCTGCCTGACGTGTTCGATCTGCAGAAGGGGAGGGCAGGACCATGAGCGAGATGAGCATGAATCGAGCCGAGCGCCTTCAGATCATTCTCACCGCCGAAGAGTTGGCGGCTCTCGACGACTGGCGCTTTGCCCACCGGATGCCAACCCGCGCCGCGGCCATCAGAGAACTGATGAAGCGCGGCATGGCGGTACACCTCGAAGGCGATGGCGCCAGCAGGGTCGGCCGGCGGTCGCGCGATGTGCGTCTCGTCGAAAGACGTCCCATCGGCGGAAACGGCGCGCGGGCAGACGGCGCCGGCTAGCGAGTTCGCGATCGGTTGCGCCCCTGGGTCGCCCGGACGTCAGGGTTCGAGCGGCTCCCGTGCGACCAGAGGCTCGGGGCGGTAGCGGCGATCCATCGCGCGCAGCCGCCGCGACAGGATCTGCATGACGTTCAGCGCAAAGCGCGGCGCCTCGGCGACCAGTTCGGAAAACCGGGCCTCATCCACGGCGACGAGCTCGCAGTCGGCTAGCGCATAAACCGTCGCGCTGCGCGCCGGGTACCGCTCGACGAGCGCCATCTCGCCAACGATCCCGCCCGCGCCGACATCTTCATAGATGACACCGCCGCTGCGGATCCTCAGCGTGCCGCTCTTGACGACATACATGCAGCTGGGCGGGTCGCCCTCGGTGAACAGCACTTGTCCGCTCGCCAGCGAGATAAGCGACTCCTGGCCGAGGAGCGCGAGGATATCGCCGTTTTCGGGGGCGGCCGGAACGTGTTCCGGCGGCTCGCCGCCTGCGGCGGAAACACCAAGCCTCCTCCGAGGGGAGGTGCGTGGATTGCCGATCATTACCCAGCCTTAAGCGTCAAGAGGCTGCGGCGTTTTCGCGCTGCGGTCAATCGGAATAACGCGGCATGCCGGATAACCCGGGCCGGTTCGGCAGTAGATTCAATCTGTTGGGAGCGGCCGTCGTTCGGCCGCAAAGCGCTCTTTAGAGATCGGTGTAGATCGCCAGGGCGAGTTCGAGATCCTCGAAAATCTTGGCGCGGCCGCGGTGCAAGACCAGGGCGCGCGCGCAGTAGGCCCGCACGATCTCGGGGCTGTGCGAGGCGAGGATCAGGCTCCGGTCGGCGCGCCTGACGAACAGCTCTTCGTAGGAGCGCTGCTGAAAGCGCTGGTCGCCGACGGTGATGACCTCGTCGATCAGATAGCAGTCGAAATCGACCGCCAGCGACACGGCGAAATTGAGCCGCGCCCGCATGCCCGCGGAATAGCTCTTGACCGGCTCCGACAGATATTTGCCGAGCTGGGCGAAGTCCTCAACATATTCGCGGATGACATTGAACGGCCGGTTATAGAGCCGGCAGATCATCCGGATGTTGTCGTTGCCGGTCATGGCGCCGCCGATACCGCCGGTCAGTCCGACCGGCCACGACACCGACATCTGGCGCTCAATCGTGCCGAGGGTCGGCACCTCGATCCCGGAAATGAGCCGGATCAGCGTCGATTTCCCGGCGCCGTTGCGCCCGAGGATTGCCACCTTCTCGCCGGGCGCGATCGTAAAGGACACGCCGCTCAGAACTCGGTGCCAGCCATGGCCGGTTTCCGAGTGGTAATCCTTGCAGACGCCCTCTGCGATGATCATTGGCCCAGCCGTGCGCGACCTGCCCCGTCCCGCCGCATCCGGTCGCGCCGCCGCTTAGGCCGAGGCGTGTTCGCGCACGCTCGCGATCAGGAGCCAGGCGATCCCGTAGGCCAAGAGACAGCTCACGACGACCGTCGCGAATGAGATCGCGCGCTTTGGATAGAGCGGATAATCCGCCAGGTTGGGCTGCGCGATCGTCTCGAGATAGAGCTGCTGCTTCTGTGCCTCGAGCTTTGCCGACTCGAGCGAGACGAGCGCCGAGGCCAAGGTTTTCTCGGCCAGGAGCTTCTGCACGTCGAGCCGCTCGTACTCGGTCAGCGCCGTCGCGACCGAATCACTGTCCCCCGTAATCTTGGTGCGTTGCTCGTTGATAAGCTTGTCCAACGAGGCGATCCGGGTCTGGATTAGTGGGATCTGCGGGCTGTTTGGGGAGTTTCTGGTCAGCTCGGCGAGTTGCGCGCGCGCATTTGTCTGCTGTGCGGTCATCTGCGCCAACAGCTCAAGCGGGCCGGTTGCGGCGCTTTTCGGATCGAGCATCTTCTGCTGGATGCGATAGGTCGTCAGCTGGGTCTGGATCTTTCCGATCTGCTGTTCCGTCTCCTCGACCTCGCGCTGGAAAGCGCCGACGAGATCCCGGCGGGACCGCTCGTTCAGCTGATTGACGAGTTGCTCGCTGAATTCGAGCAAAAGCGCAGGTAGCTGGAATACAGCGCCTCGAAATCGTGGCGCCAGAACCAGATGCCGGGAAAGCGTGTGATCAGGTCGCCTTCCGGGCGGCTGAGCAGCGCCCGCAGATCGACCTCGCGCTCGAGCCGCCGCGCCGCGTCGCGCGAGGTGATGTAGTCCAGCACCGCGTACGTGTCCTCGGAACCCCCGGCAGCGCCGGAGCTGCTCAGCATCGCCGAAATCGCGCTGGTCGGCGCCTTGTTGGGACCGCGCACGATGAACTTGACCTCGGAGGAATAGAGATCGGAGGCAATCGCAAAGAAATAGACGCCCGCGATCAGCGTCGGCAGGCCGACGATCGCCCAGAACCAGATGTTCACCGAACCGAGGAGCCGGGTTAGCCCTTCGGTGAGCGCGCGCGGCCGGGTTCCCGCGATCGCGGCGGCCTCGCGCGTAACGGCTTGAGCACGGCGGACGAAGTCAACCATTGCAGAATACCGAGTTGCTCGACGGGAACACTGGTGGGAAAGAGCGAAGCATATCCAGGCGCGTCGCCCCCGTATTCAGCTGCACCCAAGCCCTGAGTATAACCGCTGGCTACTGGAACCGAAACCCGAAAGGACGGAAGCTTGCCGGCCCTGTCAACCTGCCGCAGCCGCGTGCGGCTGGGCGGCGCCGCTTCGCGGGAACAGTTGCTCCTCGACCAGCCCGCAGATGACATGCCCGGCGGTGATATGGATCTGTTGGATGAGCGGCGTCGAATCCGATGGGGCACGCAGGCACAGATCGCAGATCGCCGCCATGTCGCCACCGCTCTTCCCCGTCAGCCCGACCGTGACGATACCGAGCTCGCGGGCCGCGCTGATCGCGCGCAGGATGTTGGCCGAGCGGCCCGAGGTCGAGATCGCGATCAACACGTCGCCCCGGCGGCCGAGGCCGCGCACCTGCCGCTCGAAGAGCTGCTCGTAGCCGTAATCGTTGCCGATTGCCGTCAAGACCGAGGTGTCGGTCGTCAGCGCGATCGCCGCCGCGGGCGCCCGGTCGTAATTGAGCCGCGACAGCATCTCGCCGGCGAGATGCTGGGCGTCGGCCGCGCTGCCGCCATTGCCGGCCAGCAGCATCTTGCCGCCCGCTGCGATCGCCGCTGCCACCCGCTCGACGATTGCCGCGATCGTGGCAGCGAAGGCGGGATCGTCGATGGCCGCCTGCAGCACGTCGCGCGAGCGCGCGAGATATTCGATGACCGGTGCGGTCGCCGCTTGTGTCATGACCCGAACCCCTGAAGAGAGCGGCTGCACTTGGCCCGCTGCGGCCGGGCTGTCAAGCGCGATGTGCGCGCCCGGGCGGCGCCGGGCGGGCGGCGCGGCGCGATTTTCATGGACAGGCCGGGGGCGATTGCCGAGATTGCCGGATCGACACACTCCCACGGCATCGCCGCGATCTGGGAGCCGGCGACAACGCCCCGCCAATGCGCATTCTTCAGCAAGTAAATCGACCGATCGCCTCCCGTACCGGCGCGCCCGGCAATCGCCCGGGCGCCCGGCTCCGTGTCGGGGGGATGCAGCTCGCATCCGAAGCCGGCGCCGCCCTGTTTCCCGATTTCGCGGTCGAGCCGCGCTCTGATGATGTGGCCGTGCCGCTTGCCCGGCTTGGCGAGGGCCTGCTGCGCGCGCCGCCTTATGCCGCCGCGACCGCTTGCCTCAATGTGGTGGCACTGTCGGTCTCGGGTTCGCCATCCCCGGCCGATCGCCTCGATCCCGCCCGCCTCCTCGCCGGGCCCGGCTGGGAAACCCCGGAGTTGATCGGGCGGGCCCGGGCCGCACGCCGCGCGCTGTTGGCGGCGCGAATTGGCGGCGCGTGGTGGGGGGATGAGCTGCCGGCCGGCGACGGGTATGTGCTCGTCGCGCTCGCCGAGCCGATTGTCTCCGGCAATGCCGGAGCCCCCTCTGAAGCGGTCTTGGTCGCGATGCTCGACGCCGCCTTGGCGGAATATCCGCCGGAGCGGGTTGTTGTGCTCGCGTCAGACCGCGTTCGGCCGCGGCTCGGGACGGCATTGGCCGCCGCGGCGGCGCGCGGGGCCTGCATCGTCTCGTCAGAGATCGCCCCGTTGCCGGCTGTCGATGGCGCCGCCGAGGTTTACAGCGCGGGCGGTGAGATCGGCTTCCTCGCGCTGCTCGCCGACAGGGCCGTCAAGGCCTTCGCCGCGTCCTTCTATACGGGCTGGGGACTCACGGCGGATGCTGCCGGCATTCCGCGGCACGCTTTCAGCCGCACGCTTGACGAGGTCTTCGCGGCCCATTCTCTCGTTGCGGCGCGCTACCGCGATCCGTTCCGCAACGCGCCGGCGTCGTTCGAGGACACGCTGGCGTTGCTCGCCGAATGGCGCCGCATCGACATCGCCAACCGGCGGGTCGCGGTCTGCGCCGGCATGTCGTTCTGGAAGCGGCAGCGGGTTGCCGATTTTCTGCGCTCGACCGCCGGGACGCCGGTGTTCCGGCGCAGCGCCGCCACTGCTGTCGCCGCCGCGCGGCGCGCCTCCACAGCCGAGCCGCGCGCCATCGCTGTCTGGGCGTCGCGCATCCCGCCGGGTCTGCCGGAATTGGCGGCCCGCGAAGGTGTGCCGCTGATTCGGGTCGAGGACGGGTTTGTCCGCTCGGTCGGGCTCGGCGCCGATTTTCTGCCGCCCGCCTCGCTCGTCTTCGATGCGGGCGGGATGTATTACGACCCGCGCTCGCGCAGCGACCTCGACCGCTTGCTGGCCGAGACGCAATTCGATGCGGCGCTGATCGAGCGGGCGCGCCGCCTGATCGCGCAACTGGTCAGCCGCGGCGTCACAAAATACAACCTCGGTGGGGCCGCGCCGGTTTGGGACATGCCGCCGGGCGCCCGCCGCATCCTCGTGCCGGGCCAGGTCGAGGACGATCTTTCGGTCCTCTACGGCGGCGGCGATATCCGCACCAATCTCGATCTGCTGGCGTGCGTCCGCGACGCTAACCCGGATGCCTTCGTCCTTTACAAACCGCACCCCGACGTTATCGCCGGGCACCGCAAAGGCGCCGTACCGGAAGCGCTGGCGCGCCGCTTCGCCAGCGCCATCGTGCAAAATGTCTCGACCGCGGCGTTTCTCGCCGGCATCGACGAGGTGCACACAATGACCTCCCTCGCCGGTTTCGAGGCCTTGCTGCGCGGCCGCCAGGTCACGGTTTACGGCCGGCCTTTTTACGCCGGCTGGGGGCTCACCACCGACCGAATGGCGATCGAGCGCGGCCGCCGGCTGACCCTGGAGGAGCTTGTCGCCGGCGCATTGATCCTTTATCCGCGCTATCTCGATCCCGTGACCCGGCTGCCTTGCGGGCCGGAAATCATCATCGAGCGCCTCGATCAGCCGGACGCGTGGCGCGCCGGGCCCTTAGTCATGGCGCGCCGGTTACAGGGCAGGCTGGCGCGCCGTTGGTCGGAGATGCGGGCTGCTGCGCCGCCGGCCGGCTTGGCCGGCGAGCCGCCGCGGCGGTGATGTCCGGCGCGGCGTAAGGGACCCGATGCGAGCGCCGTATCGCGTGGTTGTCATTACCGGCGCGTCGAGCGGGCTCGGCGCCGCGCTGGCCGCCGCCTATGCCGGGCCGGGGGTCGCGATGGGGCTGATCGGGCGCAATCCCGAGCGGCTGGCGGCGAGCGCCGCCGCCTGCCGCGCCGCCGGCGCCATTGTCGACAGCGCGGAGATCGATGTCGTTGATGGGCAGGCCCTCGGCGCCTGGCTCGAAGCTTTCGACAGCGCACATCCTGTCGAGCTGCTGATCGCCAATGCCGGCACCTCGGCAGGCCCTGACCCCGACAGCCCCGGCGAGGCGCTCGCGTTGACCGAACGCCAGCTCGCCACAAACCTGATCGGCGCGATCAACACGATGGCGCCGCTCGTCCCGCGCCTCTGCGAGCGCGGACGCGGCCGCATCGTCGCAATCGCTTCGGTCGCGGCATTTCGCGGTTTGCCTAACAGCCCCGGCTATTGCGCCAGCAAGGCCGGGCTGCGCGCCTATGCCGAGGCGCTCAGGCCGCGCCTCATGCGCTACGGTGTCGGCGTGACCGTTGTCTGTCCGGGCTTTTTTGCGTCGCCGATGACCGATCGCTGGCAGGGGCCGACCCCATTCCTCGCCAGCGGCGCCAAGGCGGCGCGGCACATCAAGCGCGGCATCGACCGCGGCCTGCGCCGCGTCCATTTTCCGTGGCCGCTGGTGTTCGGCATGCGCTTTTGCGATATCGCGCCGGCTTGGATCGGCGACGCAATCCTGCGGCGCTTTCGCTTTCGCATCAGGCCGGCCTGAACGCGATGTCGCCGCTCGAATTGCTGCATTTCGCCGCCGGCCTGGCGCTCGCGGCAGCCGCTTGGCTGATCCCGCGGCACA